>NZ_CAISIQ010000568.1 GCF_903885465.1 uncultured Nevskia sp. | reverse complement strand
TGGAGCGATGCCGGCATCGATGGTGCCGCGCGCTTCCTGAAGCGGGTCTGGAAGCTGGTGTCCGATCACGTCGCGCTCGGCGCGGTGGACGCACTCGCTCGCGCCGCGCTCAACGAGGTCCAGAAGGATCTGCGCCGCAAGCTGCACGATCAGCTTGCCAAGATCAGCGACGACTTCGGCCGCCGCTACAACTTCAATACGGCTGTGGCCGCCTGCATGGAACTGGTCAACGCGCTGGCGAAGTTCGACGATCGCAGCCCGCAGGGCCGCGCGGTGTTGAACGAAGCGCTCGACGCGCTGAGCCGCGTGCTGTCGCCGATCGTGCCGCACTTCTCGCACGCGCTGTGGACGGCGCTCGGCCACGCCACGCCGGTGATCGACGCCGAATGGCCGGAGCCGGAAGCCGAGGCGCGACTGTCCGATCAGATCAAGCTGGTGGTGCAGGTCAACGGCAAGCTGCGCGGCCAGATCAGCGTGCCGGCCGGCAGCAGCCAGGACGCGATCATCGCCGTGGCGCTGGCCGATGAGCAGGTGCAGCGGTTCCTGGTCGGCGCCACGATCAGGAAGCAGGTCGTTGTCCCCGGCAAGCTCGTCAACTTCGTGGTGTGATGTCGTCCATGAACGTTCTTCACAAAGCGATCCTCGGACTGGCAGGCGCGGTTCTGCTGGCGGGCTGCGGCTTCCATCCCGTCGGCAGCCGACCGATGCCGCCGTCGCTGCAGTCGGTCTTTGTCGAACTGGTCGATCCTTACCGCGTCACCACGCCGCCGGTTGAGGAAGCGCTCAAGGCGCGCATCGCGCGTGGCGGCGGTGTGGTCAAGTCGAAGGCTGACGAAGCGGAGACGGTACTTCGGCTCAGTGATCTGCGCGAAGCCCAGGAAGTGCTGTCGATCGACAACGATGGCCGCGCGATCGAGTACCGCCTGCTGACTCGCGTGACCTTCGAGATGCGCAAGGTCGTCGATGGCAAGGCGGAAATATTGATCGCGCCCGAGATGCAGACGGTATCGCGCGATTACAGTTTCAGTGCCCAGCAGATTCTCGCCAAGGAAGCGGAAGAAGCGCGCCTGCGTCGCTACATTCAGGACGAGTTGGCCGAGCGCGTATTGCTGAGAGTCGAGGCACGGCTGTCGGCGATCGATCCCGGCCTGGCGCACCCGGCCGAAGCGGGCAAGCCGGCGCCGAATGCCGAGCAGCTGCCCGAACTCAAGCCCGGCATCGTGCCAGCAGACGCAGCGGGTGCAGCAGTTCCGGGCTAGTTGCTCCGGATTGGCCCTCGGCTCCGGCGCGGCGCAAGCCTGCCGCGAGATGCAGTGAGCAGCCGATGTTGCTGCTGACGATCACATCCGGCTGCAGTCGCTCCGCCGCTGCCAGCTTTGGCGCCAGCAGCGCGTCGGCTTGTTCGGGATGGCTGATGAAATGGCTGCCGGCAGCGCCGCAGCAGGCAGACGTGGCATCGAGCTCGACGATCTCCAGTTCCGGAATGCGCGCCAGCAAGCTGCGCAACGCGTCGCCTCGGCGAATCACGTTGCGCTGCGTGCAGGGCTCGTGGATCGCGACCTTCAAGGGCGTTGGCTTGAAGCGCAGTGGCTCGCCGTGCTCGAGCAGGAAGGCGACCGGATCGCGCAGCCGTTTCGCGAATGCCTTGCCGCCATCCGCTGCGAGGCGCGGATAGTCGAGCAGGGTTGCGGCGCAACCGGTAGCCAGCGGCAGGATCGGCTCATCGCACTTGCCGAAAGCGGTGATGTTGCGCACCGCCAGTTGCGCCGCCGTTGCCGGCCGGCCGGCATGCTGGTCGATGGCGCCGCAGCAGGTCTGGGCGGCCACAAAATCGGTCGCGTAGCCGCAGTCGGCGAGCAGTTGCGCAAGATCGTCGGCCACGGCGCGCTCGGCGATGTCGCCGATGCAGCCGACGAACACGCCGACCTTGCCACGCGGCCTGGCCACTGTCGGTGCTCGCGGCGCGCGCAAGCGCTCGATGCGCGGCATCGTCGATTCCAGTCGCGCGAGTTGGCCATGGCCGAGCAGATGAAAGCGGCGCAGGAAACCTTGCACGCCGCTGGCCGCATACAGCCACAGCAGCGTCGCGAGCAGACGGCGCGATGAGCGTCGACTCAGCACGCCGCTGAGCACACGCGTAAGCCGAAGACGTTCGGGCCGCGTGGCCGCCAGCTGGGCGCGACCGGCGTCGATCAGCTCGCCATAAGGCACCGAAGCCGGGCAGACTCGTTCGCAGGCGCGGCAGCCCAGACAGCCGTCCAGGTGGCGCTCAAGGCTCGATGACGGGACAATGCGGCCAGTCGCGAGGCCCTGCATCAGCATGATCCGCCCGCGCGGTGAATCGGCCTCATGGCCAGCCTGCTGATAAGTCGGGCAGTGCGGCAGACACAGGCCGCACTTCACGCAGAGATCGGCGGCGGCCAGCGGAAACGGGTGGGATTCGGGCGGCGGCATGGCGCGAAAACTAGCATGCGTCCGATTTGCCAATCGCTGCGCGCCCGGCAGGGCTTCCTTTCCTCTACCAATCGAGATTTTCGTCTGATGCCTGATTTCCATTTTCCTCGTTCATCGCTGCTGGCGATGCTGCCCGTCATGTTGCTCCTGCCACTGACGCCGGTGTCGGCCAAGGACGCAGCGAAGCTGGCGGCCGAAGACGGAAGCAGCAGCATTCCGCCGCTGGTCGAGCCGGTTGCGAAGCTTGCCGCGCCAGCGGAACCCGCAGCCGAACCCGCGCCCCCGCCACCACCACCGCCGGTGCCGACCCCGTGGTTGGGCGAGCTTGCGGTCGGCCTGGTCAATGCCAGCGGCAACACCAGCACCCGCTCGATCAATCTGCGCTCGGCGCTGGAATACCGGACCGAGCACTGGGGCAATCGTCTTACCGCATTGGCCTTCAGCGGCAGCCGCGATGGGGTCAGCACCGATGAGCGCTATTCGGTGGCCAACAAGACCGACTACCAGTTCGGTTTTCGCGACTACCTGTTCGGCAACCTCGCCTACGACAACGACCGCTTCGCCGGTATCGCCGAGCGTTACTCGGCCACCGTCGGCTACGGCCGCCATGTACTGCGCGGCAAGAGCCATAAGCTCGATGTCGAAATCGGTGTTGGTGCCAATCGCACCCGCGATCAGGACGAGATCTACGAGACCGCGGCGATCGGCACGCTCGGCGGCAAGTACACCTGGACGATTTCGCCGAACGCCGAATTCACCCAGACCTTGCGAACGGAAGGCGGCGTCACCAATGTTTATGTGAACCCGATCACGGCGCTGAAGCTGACCATCGTCGGCAACCTGTTCGCGACCTTCAATCACGAAATTCGCTACAACACGGAAGTGCCGGCCGAGACTCGGCATCTCGACCAGATCACCACCATCAATCTCGGTTACGCCTTCGGTACGCCCCCGACATGAGCCCCCGCCATGAGTGATCCCATCGTCCCCGTTTCGTACTTCAAGCATCACGTCTTCTTCTGCTGCAACCAGCGCAAGGATGGCCGCGAGTCCTGCGAAGACCACGGCGCCAACGAGCTGCGCGATTACTGCAAGAACCGGGTGAAGAAGGCGGCGCTGACCGGCGTCGGCCGCGCTCGGGTCAACCAGGCGGGCTGCCTCGATCGCTGCGAGCTGGGGCCGGTGATGGTGGTCTACCCGGAAGGCGTCTGGTACCGCTACAAGAACAAGGCCGACATCGACGAAATCGTCAGCGAGCACCTGGCTCAGGGTCGGGTGGTTGATCGATTGCGGATTTGACCGCTGTCGCCTGGGCTTCGGCACTCGGCGCGATGCTCAGGCTGCCGGTCATCCACATCAGCACGTCGTAATAGCTGCGCACATTGGTGACAAAGCGCACCGCTTCGCCGCCGCGCGCGTAGCCGTGCTTGGTCTGCGAGTAATACTTTTCCTTCGATAGTTGGCGCAGGCCTTCGAGTACATCGGGCCAGCGATCGGGATTCTTGCCGGCCTTCTGCGCCAGTATCCGGGCATCGAGCAGATGACCCATGCCCTGGTTGTACGCCGCCAGTGCCATCCAGGTGCGATCCGGCTCGGCGATCGATTGCGGCAACTGGCGCTGCAGCAACTGCAGATAGCGAGCGCCGCCCTGAATGCTCTGCTTGGGATCCTCGCGATCCCTCACTTTCAGATGGGCGGCGGTATCGAGCGTCAACATCATGAGGCCGCGCACACCGGTGGAACTGACGGCATCCTCGTTCCACTTCGACTCCTGATAGCCGATCGCCGCCAGGGTTCGCCAGTCGAGGCCGTAGCGTTCGGCGGCGTCTTCGAAGTGCTGCTGGTACTTCGGCAGCAAGGCTTTCACATCGGTGACAAAGCGGACCACGCCGAGGTATTCGTCACTTTCCAGCTCGCCGAAATGACGATCGCGAATCCGCGCGAGTTCGCTGGCCGGCAACTGTTTGAGATAGTCCTGCACCGCATTGAACAGCGAGGCATCGCCGCCGATCGGCAGCGCCCAGGCAAGATCTTCCTGGCCGGAGATGTCGAAAGCCACGCGCAGCCTGGGTGCATAGCGGCGATTGATCGCCACCAGATCGGAATTGGCGACCGTGTAGCTGAGTTCGCCATCGGAAACCCGGCTCAGCAGATCGTTGGCGCCAGCATCCGGTACTTCGAGCCATTGCAACTTCGGATAACGGCTGGCGCGCAATTGAGTCAGACGCTCGGCCATCGAGCTACCGGCCGGCACTGCCAGCTGACCTTCGAGATCGCCGGGATCGCGCGGCTTGCGGTCATCGGCGCGATAGATCAATTGCAAGTGTACGGTCTGCACCGGTTGCGTGAAGCGCACCTGCGCGGCGCGCGCCGCCGTCACGTTGATGCCGCCGGCGGCGATATCGACCTGGCCGCCGGCCACGTAGTCGAGCATCTGGGCGCTGTTGGCCAGATAGGTCAATTCCAGCTTCACGCCGAGATGTTCAGCGAAACCGCGCAGCAGATCGCACTCGTAACCGGTAGGGCCGGCCGGGCCGTCGTAACAAGTGGTGGGACTGTTGACGGTCGCGACCCTCAGGCGGCCATCGCTGAGCACCCGTTCGAGACTGTCCGGTTTCGGCGAACAAGTCATCAGCACTGACAGCAGACCGGCAGTCAGCAGCGCCCGCAGCGAAAACGCCCGGCTCGGCCACGCGGTCATCGTCGAACGGCTCCGCTCGTCATTCCTTCCTCGTCGCGCCGTTTCTCGAACCATCCGTGGCTCGGCGGCGCTGTCGTGATCGCGTGATGCTCGGTGTCCTGTCGCTCTGGAAGCGGCCCGCCTGTGCACCAGCCGTCCCGACCATTCGACAGCAACAGAAATTTCTCCGCTGCGCGCGCCGAGTTGGTAGAATAGTCGGGCTGCAGCAACAAAGCCCGCTCCCGGAATCGACCCTCCGGCGCACAGGCGCTGAAGCACCCCGGAGAGGTGGCGGAGTGGTCGAACGTACCTGATTCGAAATCAGGCGTACCTCACGGTACCGTGGGTTCGAATCCCACCCTCTCCGCCACACAAATAAAAAAGCCCCTTGAATGGGGCTTTTTTATTTGTGCGACGCAAACGCCGAGGGTGGGATTCGAAGCCGCGCAGCGGCCGGGGGTCAACTTCAGGGCGAGAGAGCCGGCGAGTTTTCGTCGCTGACCCGACTAAATGTCGAGCTTTTTGCTGAACGACGGAAAAGCCGATCTTCACTTCGCGGTATCGCTCGCCGCGATCAGCTGTTCTAGCTTGCTGACGTATTCCTTGTAGTAAGCCGCCAATTCCGCATTCGGCTTGAACGGCGGCTTGTCGAGGCTGTACAGGTCACGCAAGCCGCGCGCGCAGATCAGGTTGCCGGGCTCGAAATCCAGGCATTTGAGGTATTGGCGGATTGCCAGCTGGTACTGCTCGCCCTGCATCTCGGACCAGTACTGGTAGCGTGTGAACTCGGTCGGCTCGAAGTACTTCTTGTCCTTGTAGCGCGGCAGCGGGTGGGTGTTCATCTCGGCGGCGCGCTCGTAGGCCGGCAGGATGCCGTTGACGATCGCGACCTCGTAGGCATCTCGGATGCGGGTGCGCGGATACTTGTCCAGCACCTTGTCGACACCCGGCGTCACCGTGTCGCCGAGTTCGAAGATGCGGCCCAACCAGTAGGCGGTGCCGCCGCAGTTGCGTTCCTTGCCGGTCCGGGCGATTGCGAAGCCCTTGGCCGGATTCTTCTGCTCGGCGGTGACGAAATCGCCGAAGGTATAGGCGCGGGTCAGCACCGTGGCGACTTCGCAGGCTTTCCACTTTTCGCTGGCCGGCTGTGATGGCCAGGCGGCGTCGCTGCTGTAGTCGACGGTGCCGTAGGTTTCCAGCAACTTGCCGGCGTCGATCGCTGCACCGATTTCGCTGCGGATCGCGGCGCGCTGTTCGGCTGGAATCTCGGCGTCCTTGTACTGGAAGATGACGACGGTTTCCTGGCCGTTGACCAGTTCCATCGCGGTGCCGTATTTCATTTTCGAGTACAGCTGCGCGCGCTCGGCCAGGAACGCCGCGTTGCTGCGCTGGAGCACGGCGCGCTCGGCATCGTCATTGGCCTGGCGCTGCTCCATCAGGCCCTGCATCTGCTGGCCGATGACGCCGATCGACCCATAGGTCTCGCTCGGCTTGTCGGACTTGCACTTGCCGTAGTCGTAACTGCGCGGATCGCCGTCGGCGCCCTTCTTGTCGGTCTGCAGGCAGGGGTCGGCGAACGCTGGCGCAGACAGCAGACAGGCGGAGAACAGCAACAGCAGTGGACGCACTTTATTGTTTTTCACACAAGTCCCCGAATGCGGCAAGGCCGCCAGGAATTCTGCCGTTGGTGGCAGAACTAATGATTCCGCCCCTCAATCTCCAAAGCCAACCACTGCAGCCCCTCAGCCTTCTCGCCCAGTCCCGCAACCGCCGCTCGCGCATTAGCAAAAGTCTGCTCAGCCAGCGCCTTGGCCGCATCGAAACCGAGCAACGCCGGATAAGTCGACTTTTCCTGCGCCACGTCCTTGCCGGCGGTCTTGCCGAGCTGTTCGGTGGACTGGGTGATGTCGAGCACGTCGTCCTGGATCTGGTAAGCCAGGCCGAGCTGGCGGCCATAGCTCGTCAACGCCTCGACCACGTCCGTCGAAGGCGCGGCCAGCGCCAGCGGCATTTGCAGGCAGCTCAGGATCAGCGCGCCGGTCTTGCGCGCATGCAGCGATTTCAGCCGTTCCAGCGGGATGCGCTGGCCTTCGGATTCGATGTCAACCGCCTGGCCGCCGACCATGCCGAGCGAGCCGGAGGCATGCGCCAGTGCCTTGATCACGCCGAGCAGGCGCCGCGCCGCTTCGCCATCGGTCGGAATGCTGTGGGTCAGCGCCTCGAAGGCCAGCGTCTGTAGCGCGTCGCCGACCAGCACGCCCATCGCATCGTCCCAGACCTTGTGTACGGTGGGCTGGCCACGGCGCAGGTCGTCGTCGTCCATCGCCGGCAGATCATCGTGAACCAGCGAGTAGGCGTGGATCAGTTCGACGGCAACGGCCGGTGCGTCGAGCTGATCGGCCGGCAGGCCCAGCGCTTCGCCAGCGGCGTAGACCAGTAGCGCCCGCAGGCGCTTGCCACCGTTGCAGGTGTAGCGCATCGCTTCATGCAGTTGCGCCGGGTCGGTACCGAGCGGCGGCAGGGCGGCATCGAGGGCGCGGTCGAAGCGGCTGCGATAGGCGGCGATGCGTGTCGAGAAGGAAGGCAATGCTGCGACGGAATTCAAGGCAGGCGGCTCACGGCGGCAAGGATGGCAGGGCGGATTTCGGGCTGAAAGCTCTGGCGGAAGCTGCCAAACTGTTGCATTGCGATAAGCCTTAAGGCCGCGCAGTTTGAACCGAACGGCCCGAACCGGACAAGACGATAACGAACATGACGTCCATTGCTGCCACCGCCCAGCCGGCTGATCGAGAAGCTATCGAATCATTGTTGAGAACATTGATCCGCGATGTCGCGGATTTCCCGAAGCCGGGTGTCGGCTTCAAGGACATCACGCCGCTGCTCGAGGATGTCGCCGGTTTCCGTGCCTGCATCGCCGCACTTGCGGCCCGAATTGGCGAGCATCGGCCGGACGCGCTGATCGCGATCGAATCGCGCGGTTTCATTTTCGGCGCGCCGCTGGCGACCTTGATCGGCCTGCCGCTGATTGTGGTCCGCAAGCCGGGCAAACTGCCGCGTCGGACCGAGTCTGTCGCTTACCAACTCGAGTACGGTGAAGACCGGCTCGAAGTGCACGCCGATGCCATCGTTCCCGGCCGCCGTTACGTGATCATCGATGACGTGCTGGCGACCGGCGGAACGGCAGCGGCGGTGGTCTCGCTGGTCACCCGGCTCGGTGGTGTGCTGGCCGCCTGCGCGTTCCCGATCGAACTGGCGTTTCTCGATGGCCGCAGCCGCTTGCCGGGCGTGCCAGTTGACAGTCTTGTGACCTACGGGTGATTACAATCTTCGACCGTGACCCGGACGCTCCGTTTTGGAGCGTCGCGACGCCGTTACAGACAAGATTGATACAATGCAGGCCTGAAAACGCTGGCGAGCATGTCCTTTATCCGCCGTTCCACGCCGTGACTCACCACATGATCCGCTCGATTCGGCCCAGAAATCTGTACTGGCAGCCGACTTCAAAGCCTGCGATCCCGTCCCGCCAGCCGGCAACCGTATCGAATCCTTGATGACGATCGAGCAATCCACCACGGACGCCCTGCTGATCGCGGCCGCGTTCCAGGCGCACATCCTGCCGGGCGTGTCCCGTACCTTCGCCTTGACCATTCCCCAGCTGCCGCAGCCGCTCGGTGGCGTGGTCGCCAACGCCTATCTGCTGTGCCGGATCGCCGACACCATCGAGGACGAGCCGGCGCTGAATCCGGATGACAAGGTGCGGCTGACCGAGCAGTTCGCCGATCTGGTCGGCGGCCGTGGTTCGGTGGCGGCCTTCGTCGACGAGTTGCTGCCGAAGCTGTCGTCGGCAACGCTGGCGACCGAGATGGAGCTGGTCAAGAACACGCAGGCCGTGCTGAACATGACCTACAGCTTCGAGCCCGGCCCGCGTGCCGCGATCGAACGCTGCCTGCGCATCATGTGCCGCGGCATGCACCGCTTCCAGCAGCAGGCCGGGCCCGATGGCCTGCGCGATCTGAACGAGCTGGGCCGCTACTGCTACTACGTGGCCGGCGTCGTCGGTGAAATGCTTTCCGACCTGTTCTGCGCGTTCTCGGCCGATACCGCCAAGCGCCGCGGCGACCTGTCGCGCTACGCCGTGGCCTTCGGTCAGGGCCTGCAGATGACCAACATCCTCAAGGACATCTGGGAAGACCGCGCCCGCGGGGTCAGCTGGATGCCGCGCCATGAATTCGCGCAGCACGGCGTGGTCATGATCGAGGTCGATCCGGCCAAGCAGGGCGAAGCGGTACAGCGCGCGCTGCATGAACTGGTGGCCGTCACCCATGCCCAGCTCGCCTATGCGCTGGAATTCACGCTGGCAATTGCCCCCGGCGATACCGGCATCCGCAAGTTCTGCGCGTGGAACATCGGCATGGCGCTGCTGACCCTGCGCAAGATCGTCGCCACGCCGGGCTACACGAGTGCGGCCGAGGTGAAGATCTCGCGCACTTCGGTGATGTGGACGATGGCGCTGACCAGCGTCGGCATCCGCAGCAACACCTGGCTGCGCTTCCTGTTCCGACGCACTGCCGCCGGCCTGCCGCAGATCGTCACCACGCCGGCTCAGGCGCCGCTCGAAGCCTGATCTTGCGCTAGCCAAGCTGCCGGTTGCGCGTGGTTCTTGCGTGCGCTGGCTCCCGAGCCCAGCACTGTTCGCAACCGAAGACTTGAAGCCGATGAATGCACCGAATGCCGCCCTGAACGTTGCCTTGTTTGGTCGCTCGCCGAGCGAGCTGATCGCCGAGGCCGAAGGCCGGCTGCATGCGGCGATCGACATCGGCCGCGAAGCGCTGCTGAAGCTGCAGAAGCCGGACGGCGAGTGGTGCTTCGAGTTCGAGGCGGACTGCACGATTCCTGCCGAATACATCCTGATGATGCATTTCATGGATGAGATCGACGACGCGCTGCAGGCGAAGATCGCCAAGTTCATCCGCGCCCAGCAAGTGCTCGACGGCCCTCAAGGTGGACACGGCGGCTGGCCGCAGTACCGCAATTACGACCAGCCGGGCGCGATCGACCTGTCCTGCACGGTCAAGAGCTATTACGCGCTGAAGTGCGCCGGTGACGACGTCGATGCGCCGCACATGGTCCGTGCCCGCGAAGTGATCCTGGCGATGGGCGGTGCCGCAAAGGCCAATGTCTTCACCCGCATCCTGCTGGCGATGTTCGGCCAGGTGCCGTGGGCCGCCGCGCCGTATGTGCCGGTCGAGATCGTGCTGTTCCCGCGCTGGTTCCCGTTCGAGATCTATAAGGTCGCGACCTGGGCGCGTGCGGTCATGGTGCCGCTGTTCGTGCTCTGCACCTTGAAGGCGAAGGCCAAGAACCCGCGCGAGATTCACATCGCCGAATTGTTCGTGCGCCCGCCGGAGCAGGAAACGCAGTGGTTCCCGAACGACACCGCGTTCGCCAAGTTCTTCCTGGCGCTCGACAAGTTCGGCCGCGCCATGGATCGCTTCGCGCCGAAGAAGCTGCGCAAGCTGGCACTGAAGCGCGCCGAGAACTGGTTCGTCGCCCGCCTCAATGGCGAGGACGGCATCAACGGCATCTTCCCGGCGATGGTCAACGCTTATGAAGCGCTGGCCCTGCTCGGCTATCCGGCCGATCACCCGCTGCGTGCCACCTGTCTGAAGTCGATCCAGAAACTCATCCAGGAAACGCCGGACGGCAGCGCCTACGTGCAGCCCTGCCTGTCGCCGACCTGGGATACCGGCTGGGCGATGATGGCGTTGATC
The DNA here is from genome assembly GCF_903885465.1 of uncultured Nevskia sp. GTDB lineage: Bacteria > Pseudomonadota > Gammaproteobacteria > Nevskiales > Nevskiaceae > Nevskia. Next base: position 4,598 of record NZ_CAISIQ010000568.1, on the reverse strand, counting down.
CACGCCGATGCGCCGGACGGCTCCAGCCGCGCCGCGACCAAGGCCGCGATCCGCCGCGCTGAAGACTGGATGAAGCCGCGCCAGATCCTCGATCACGTCGGCGACTGGATTCAGTCGGCGCCGGACAAGTCCCTGCGCCCCGGTGGCTGGGCCTTCCAGTACTGGAACGAGTACTACCCGGACCTCGACGACACCGCCGTGGTTGCCGGCGTCATGCACCTGGCCGGCCGCGAAGGCACGGTTGGCGGCAATCGCCATGCGGAAGCGGTCAGCCGCGCGGCCGAATGGCTGCTCGGCCTGCAGTCGAAGAACGGTGGCTTCGGTGCCTACGATGCCGATAACACCCATCACTGGATCAACTCGATTCCGTTCGCCGATCACAAGGCGATGCTCGATCCGCCGACCGAAGACGTCACCGGCCGTGTGCTCGCTTTCCTCGGTGTGCTCAAGCGTCCGGAAGATCGCCCGGCGATCGAACGCGCGATCAAGTACCTGAAGAAAGCCCAGCAGCCGGACGGCTCCTGGTGGGGACGTTGGGGCACCAACTACATCTACGGCACCTGGTCGGCGCTGGCTGGGCTGGCGCTGGTCGGCGAGAAAGCCGATGCGCCTTACATCGCCAGAGCCGTGGCCTACCTCGAAGCGCGCCAGAACACCGATGGCGGCTGGGGCGAGACCAACGACACCTATCTCGACCCGAAGCTCACCGGCACGATGCCGCGCAAGGGTGTAGCGATCAGCACGCCGAACAGCACGTCCTGGGCGCTGCTCGCGCTGATGGCGGTGCATGGCGCCGATCATCCGGCGATCGAGGCCGGCATCGAATGGCTGATCGCTAATCAGCACAGCGGCGGCCAGTACGATGGTCTGTGGCATGACCCGGGCCACAACGCGCCGGGCTTCCCGCGCGTTTTCTACATGAAGTATTACGGCTACGACGCCTACTTCCCGCTGTGGACGCTGGCCCGTTACCGCCAGTTGCGCGCGCGCCGGACTGCTTGATCCGGAAGCGTGACGACGATGCCGCAAGCCGGGTTTGTGGGCAGGGTCGGTATCGTCGTCGCCTTGCTGTCGGAAGCGAAAGCGCTGGGCCTGCGCGCGCCGAAGCCCGGGCTCAATGAAGGCCGTCCCGGTCTGCTGATCCACGTCTCCGGCATCGGCGAAACGGCCGCGGCGATGGCGGCCGAAGTGCTGGTCGATCGCGGTTGTCAGGCGCTGCTCAGCTTCGGCACCGCTGGCGGTCTCGCCGCCGCACTGGAATCGGGCGATGTCGTGGTGCCCAGCCAGGTGATGTTCATGGACGGCCACTACGTTGATACCGATCATGCTTGGCGCGCCCGCCTCGTGGCTGCCTGCGCGCAGGCCGATATCGCACTGGTCGATGGCCGCCTGCTGACCACACGGCAGACCCTGCTCAACGCCGGCATCAAGTATCTGGCGCATACGCAAAGCCAGGCCGTTGCCGTCGACCAGGAAAGCTCGGCGATTGCCGATGTCGCCGCTGCGCATGGCCTGCCGTTCCTCGCCGTGCGGGCGATCGTCGATGACGCTGAAGCAACGCTGCCGCTGGCGGTGATCGACGGTGTCGATGCCTATGGTCGGCCGAAAGCGGCGGCGATGATCGGCGGTTTGCTGAAGGCGCCGTGGCAGATCATGAAGCTGCCCGGTCTCGCCAGTTCCTTCGCCGCGGCCGAGCGCAGCCTGCGCGCCGTCTGTGCCGCCGCTCCCGATTTCGCTTTCGCGACTGAATCCGCTCGATGAAGCCACCCATTGCCCTGGTCACCGGCGCCACCGGCTTCGTCGGTTCCGCCGTTGCCCGCCGCCTGCTCGCCGAAGGTTTCGAGCTGCGCCTGCTGAGCCGCAAGAATTCCGATCGCCGCAACGTCGATGGCCTGGATGCCACGGTGGTGGTCGGTGATCTGACTGATCCCGCGTCGCTGCAGCGCGCCGTGGAAGGCTGCGACGCGGTGTTCCATGTCGCGGCCGACTACCGGCTGTGGGCACCGAATCCGGATGAGCTGTACCAGGCCAATGTCGATGGCTCGCGGGCGCTGGTTGCGGCTGCGCATGCCGCCGGTGTGGCGCGCATCGTCTATACCTCCAGCGTTGCCGTGCTCGGCATTCCGAAGAACGGCACGCCGGGCGACGAGCGCACACCGGTGACGGTTGCCGACATGGTCGGCCACTACAAGCGCTCCAAGTTCCTCGCTGAAGAAGCGGTGCGCGAACTCGCCGCACAGGGCGCGCCGGTGGTCATCGTCAATCCATCGACGCCGATCGGCCCGCGCGATGTGAAGCCGACGCCGACCGGCCGCGTGGTTCGTGATGCCGCTGCTGGCCGCATGCCGGCTTTCGTCGATACCGGCCTGAACGTCGCCCATGTCGACGACGTCGCAGAAGGCCATTTGCTGGCGTATCGCAGGGGCAAGCTCGGCGAGCGCTATGTACTTGGTGGTGACGACATGAGCCTGCGCGAAATCCTCGCCACCATCGCCGACATCACTGGCCGCCGTGCGCCGAAGATCCAGCTGCCGCACGCGGCCGTGATGCCAGTGGCCTACTTCGCCGAAGCGCTGTCGCGTTTCACCGGCCGCGCACCGGTGGCGACGGTCGAGGAAATCCGCATGTCGAAAAAGCGCATGTATTTCTCCTGCGCGAAGGCGAAACGCGAACTCGGCTATGCGCCGCGCCCGGCGCGCGCTGCGCTCGAAGATGCGGTGAGCTGGTTTCGCGACAACGGTTATCTCTGAAGGGCGCGGCGGGTCTCGGCCCATTGCCAGGACAGCAGTGCTGGAATGCCGTAACCGAGTTCGCGCACGCGCTTCGCCAGCGATAGCGCGATCGCCGCGTCGGCCGGCACGCCCAGCAGCTGGCCGAACAGCACGAAGCCCGCTTCCTGCACGCCCAGCCCGGCCGGTACGAAGAACGCGAAGTGGCGGATCGACAGACCCAGCGCTTCGAGTGCGATCGCCGCCAGCGGCGAGATCTCGTGGCCGAGCAGGCGCAGCGCCAGCCAGACCTCGAAGGCGCCGACCACCATGCCCGCGAGCTGCCAGAGCAGACTGATCAGCAGATCACGCCGGCGCTCGAAGATCAGCCGCAGTTCGGCGTCCAGCTTCGATGCACTGCCGAACAGTGTGGCGAGCTTGCTCTGCTCACCGAGCATGCCGATCACTAGCTTCTCGATGCGCGCGAATACCGCGCCATGGCGCAGCAGCCAGTACAGCAGCAGCGGCACCGGAAGAGTCGCGGCGAGTCCGCCGAGCAGCGAACCGGCGAGGCTGCCGCCATCGAGCGTGATCACCAGACAAAGCCCGGCGGCGACGAACAGATAGACGTTGACGATGGTCAGCAAGGTTTCGATGACGACGCTGGCAGTAACCGCCGCGCCGTCCGGCACTCGCCACAAGGTCAATCGGATGCCGACGATTTCGCCACCGACACCACCGACCGGCAGCAGCCGCCCCACGGCTTCACGCACCGAGGCGATCCACCACAGGAACGGCAGATGCGCCGTGCCGTGGACGTCGCGATGGCGCAGCAGCACCCGCCAGCCTTCGGCATCGAGCGCGATCGGTAGCACGTGAAACGGGATCAGCCAGAGCAGACCCCAGCCGGCCGTCGCCAGCAGCGCGAGAATTTCCGTGGTGCCGCCATGCGCGACCAGACCGATCAGCAGCCCCAGGCCCAACAGAGCAAACAGCGCCGGCAGCCACTTCGTCATTGGTGTTCGACGAAATCGGCCCAGCGGCCGGTGACGATGCCGCGCTGGGTGATTGCGTCGCACACTTTTGGCGACAGCAGCGCGGCCAGCTCGTCGTCGTGCCGGTAATCGCTCATCGTGGGCGTCAGGCTTCGACGAGTCGCCGGATGCAGATAGATTTCGCTCAAGCCCGGCGGCAGCTTTTCGATCGTCGTCAGCAACGCCGCTTCGTCCATCGCGCCCGTCGCGCTCAGGCCGAACATCGCATCGTTGTGCAGGATGTTCGCAGCACGCAGACGCTGCCGGGTCAGCACGAGCCACGGCGCGAGCAACGGCGCCGTGCCGGGCTCGCGCGGCAGACGCACGGCTTTCAGGCCGTAATCACGGCCGATGTCGAGGATCAGGCTCAGCACCGTCGGATGCAGATGGAAATGCTTGTGCGCGTTGACGTGGTCGAGCGCGAGGCCGGTCGAGCGGAATGCTTCGAATTGCCCACGGATTTCGATGGCTAGCTGCCGGCGAACGCGCGGCAGAAAGAAGAAGCGGAAGCCATCACGCGCCATGTGATCGCCGAAGCGGCCGCTGGCATCGACCAGATCGGGGATGGTCTCGTGTGGAGAAACCGCCGGGCCATCGGCGAGCACCAGATGCAGGCCGATGCCGAGTCTTGGCAATCGCTGCGCACGTTCGACCGCATCGGCCACAGCCGGCGCGCCGATCATCAGGCTGGCGGTGGTCAGCACGCCGTCGACATGCGCTTGCTCGACGGCGGCATTCACCGCCAGGTCGAGGCCGTAGTCGTCGGCGTTGATGATCAGGCGACGGATTGCGCTTTGACGATGACTAAATGTCATCGTCTGCAATCCGTCGCGCCCGGCCAGGGATGGCCGGGCCG
>NZ_CAISIQ010000567.1 GCF_903885465.1 uncultured Nevskia sp. | reverse complement strand
TTCTTGTCGCTGAACTTGTCGACCTTGTTGATCACCAGCGCCACCGGCGACTTCACCGATTTCAGGCGTTCGAGCACCGCTTCGTCTTCATCGGTCCAGCGGCCGGCTTCGATAACGAACAAGGCCAGATCGACGTCGTGCAGGCTGTTGCTAGCGGCGTCGTTCATCGCCTTGTTGAGCGCCTTCTTCGCTGCGCGATGCATGCCCGGCGTATCGACGAACACGATCTGCGCGTTGTCGCCGTGCAGCACGCCCTGAATGCGATGGCGCGTGGTCTGCGGCTTCGGCGCGGTGATCGACACTTTCTGGCCGACCAGGGCATTCAACAAACTGGATTTGCCGACATTCGGCCGGCCGACGATTGCCACGATTCCACTACGCATGTTTCGTTTCCTTCAAGGTGATCGCGTCCAGCATCATGCTGGCCGCCCGTTGTTCGGCAATGCGCCGAGAGTGTGCTTCTGCTTCCATGATCTGCCCGCTGTCCGGCAGCAGGCAACGTACCGCGAAGTTCCGGCGATGCGCCGGTCCGTCTTCGCTGAGCACGGTGTATTCCGGTAGCGGCCGGGATTCCGCCTGCAGCACTTCCTGCAGACGCGTTTTGTAATCCTTCAGCGAGCCCGCTTCCGGCAAAGCTTCGAGCTCCGGCGCCAGCAGCTTGAGGCACAGGGCATGCGCCGGCTCGACGCCGCCATCGAGATAGACCGCGCCGATTAGCGCTTCGAACACATCGGCAAGCGTTGAATCACGGCGGAAGCCGCCGCTGCGCAGCTCGCCGCTGCCGAGCCGGATGACATCCGACAAAGGCAACCGCCGCGCCGCCGTGGCCAGGGTTTCCTCGCGGACGATACTGGCGCGCAAGCGCGACAGATCACCTTCTGGCGCTTTCGGGCGCAATCGATAGATTTCTGCAGCGATCGCGAAGTTCAGCAGTGCGTCGCCAAGAAATTCCAGGCGCTCGTTGTGATCGACACCGAAGCTGCGATGGGTCAGCGCGCGCTGTAGCAGTGCGGCATCACGGAACTGGTAGCCGAGTGCGGCACAGAGGCGAACCCGGCCGATCTGCTCGAGATTCTTGGCGCTCAACCGCCCGGCACCGCGCGCAGAGGAATGTCGGCCTTGAAGCGGGCGACGACAATGATGTTCGCGAACAGCGACACTTCGGCGTCGTAGTCGTAGCTCAGGAACAAGCCGCCGGTGGTCCGGATCACCTTGATGTCGCGCGGTTCGAGCTGGCGCAGATAGTCGATATCCCAGCGCCGCTGCAGGGACGAGCGCACAGCGGTGACATCGACCTCGCTGCCGACGACCGAGGACTGCGCGGCCACATCACGCACCGCGCGGTTGATCTGGAATTCGTTCAGGTACAGCGGGCCGATCTTGATCGCGCAGAGCGCAAAGAAACCGAGACTGCCGAACAGGTAGAGGCCGCTCCACAGCGTCAGCCCGAGTTGCGCCTTGCGCAGATTCATGTCCGGCCCTCCGTCGACTAACCCTAGCGAATCACTGTGCCGATACGCGACAACACCGGCCGCGTGCGCTCGTGATCCCAGCTCATCCAGATCAGATCGGCGCGGCCCTTGAGGTTCGCTTCCGGCACCGTGCCCCAGCAGCGGCTGTCGTTCGAGCCATCGCGATTGTCACCCATCATGAAATATTGACCCGCCGGCACGGTGAAGGTGAAGTCGTCGGCGTTGGGCTGTACGAACGGGCAGCTGAACGGATCGGCCACACGATCCGGGCGGATCAGGATGTCGTGCTCCACGCTTCCGAAGGTTTCGTGGGCGCGCACTTCGCCGACTCGCGCGTCGTCCTGGGTCTTGGCTTCGTGCAGCGGCGCTTCGATGCCGTTCACGGTCAGACGCTTGTTGGCGTACTTCACCTGGTCGCCGGGCATGCCGATCAGGCGCTTGATGAAATCGTTGCCGCTGTTCGGATCACGGCTGTTGGTGGCCGGATAGATGAACACCACGACATCGCCGCGTGACGGGCCTCCGAAGTCGACGATCTTGCAGCTGCCCACCGGGCAACGCAGGCCGTAGCTGAACTTGTTGACCAGGATGAAATCGCCGATGTGCAAGGTCGGGATCATCGATCCGGAGGGAATCCGGAACGGCTCGTAGATGAACGAGCGGACCACGAACACCGCGGCGATCACCGGGAACAAGCCGCCGAAGAATTCGACGATCGCCCCCGGCTTCTGCGGGATGCCGGTGGCCAGCGCTTTCTCTTCGCGCTTGGGCGCGCTGCTGAATTTGTCCCAGGCCCAGATGACGCCGGTGAGAACGGTCAGCACCGTCAGGATCAGATTGAACATCACGGTGAAGCTCATGGAGGACGGGCCCGGATAGGAACGATAGAGAGATATCTAGTAACTGGGATACAGCAGCCGGTGGCAGCGTTTGCAGGAACGATCAGCTGCGGCGATCAACGCCGAGCACAGCCAGGAAGGCTTCCTGCGGAATCTCCACCGAGCCGACCTGCTTCATGCGCTTCTTGCCCTTCTTCTGCTTCTCCAGCAGCTTCTTCTTGCGGCTGATGTCGCCGCCGTAGCACTTGGCGAGCACGTTCTTGGTCAGCGCCTTGACCGTCGAACGGGAGATGATCTTGGCACCGATCGCCGCCTGGATCGCGACATCGAACATCTGCCGATGGATGACATCCTTCATGCGGTCGCAAAGATCGCGACCACGGGCTTCGGCGTCGTTGCGGTGGACGATGGTCGCCAGCGCATCGATCTTGTCGCCGTTGACCAGCACGTCGAGCTTGACCAGCGGTGCGGTCTGGAAGCGCACGAATTCGTATTCGAAGCTGGCGAAACCACGGCTGACCGACTTCAGGCGATCGAAGAAATCGAGCACCACCTCGGCCAGCGGCATCTCCACTTCGAGCTGTACCTGGTTGCCGTGATAGCGCAGGTTCTTCTGCACGCCGCGCTTGTCCATGCACAGCTGCATGACACCGCCGACATAGATCTGCGGCATCAGCATGCGGCACAGGATGATCGGCTCGCGCACGTCCTTGTAAGCGCCGGCTTCGGGCAGATCGCTGGGGTTGTCGATCTTCTTGATCTCGCCGGTCGCGGTCTCGATCTCGTAGACCACGCTGGGCGCGGTGGTGATCAGATCCAGGTCGTACTCGCGCTCCAGGCGCTCCTGAACGAT
>NZ_CAISIQ010000566.1 GCF_903885465.1 uncultured Nevskia sp. | reverse complement strand
GGCCCCGAAACTGATGATCGATCTGTCCAAGTTCAAGCTGACCTTGCCGGTCAACAGCACGGGTGGAATCACGGGAAAGGCGGCCGATATCAAGCCTGCCGAATTGAATGGAAATCCGGGCTATTCGTCGAAGTATTTCTATACCGATACCACCGGCGCAGTCGTGTTCTACTCGCCGGCAAATGGAGCAACAACCACTCCGGGCGAGGGTAGCGACCACACCAGGTCTGAGTTGCGCGAAATCTATACCGGTGCCGGCACCACCGAGTGGACCAATGCCGTCGGCGGCACGATGACCGCCTCCCTGCGTGTCGATCAGGTTGCCGACAAGTCCGGCAAGGCCATCATCGGTCAGATCCACGGCCTTTCATCGATGATGATTCTGGTCTATTACAACGTTCCGAAGAAGACGATCGAAGTTCGTTACTTCACTTCGCCGGACAACACGACTTCGCAGACCTTCGTGGCGGCGAGCAACGTCAATCTCGGTGCGAAGATCAACTACAAGATCCAGTGGATTGGCAACTCAGCATCGGTCACGGTGAATGGTTCTACTTTCAACAAGATCACGCCTGCTGCCTGGAATAAGGTTCCGGTTTACTTCAAGGCGGGTGCCTACAGCTCGACGTCGAATGCTGGCAACCCGGCCAGCGCTGCCACCCAGGTCTGCTTCTACAGCCTCAACATCCAGCATTGATCCCAGTATTGATCATGGGACCCACGGATTTTCCATATCCCGATTCTGATCAAGAATCGGGATATGGAATGAAGCAGAAAAATTGTATGGACTCATGGTCGTTATGAAATTGATGTCGATGCCCGTTTGAGTGGTTCAAAGAATTCTCAGTGGAGTATCAACCGAAGGTTGCCGTCAGCGACCTCGAACGACAGATGCTTCAACGATACGCACCAGCCGCGCCGCCGGATCACGGCATTCGCGAAAGCTGGAAGCGAAATCAGCAGGCGAATGCAGTAGCGCCGTATCGAAATCGGCATTCTGCAAGACACGAGTGGCTTCATCCGTCGAGCCGAAATGCAGATGCACACGGCCACGAACGAAAGCCGACAGCAGACGGACGCCAGCCTGGATCAGTGGCGAGCGATTCTCGACGGCCAGATGCAGGTCGGACAGATAAAGGCCATACGGAAAGCCGTGCAGGGTCATCGCGATCTGAGTCCACAGCGCGGTCACCGCCGGCAGTGGGAAATAGTTGATCAGCCCCTCGGTGATGATCGCTGTGCCCTGCTCGCGATCCAGAGTCGCCGCGATGCCCGGAAGACTGGCCGGTCCGGTGGTGGCGAAGGCATCGATATCGGCCACCCGATGATGTTCCGAACCGTGACTGCCGACCGCCGCCAGTAACGTCCGTTTGCGTGCTGCCATTCCGGGCAGATCGGCTTCTACGTAGCGGATGCGGCTGCCGTACTGCTTGGCGTAGCGCCAGCCGCGTGGTGACAGGCCAGCGGCGATCTCGATGATCTGAGTCACCTTGCCGGCAGTGATCGCTGCCTGAAGCTGCTGATCGATGATCCGATGCCGGGCCAGCAGCAGGCCTTCGAGTGTCGGCCCGCCGAAAGCGCGGCTCAAGGCCAGCGCCGGTTGGCTGATGGTGAACAGCAGCCGTCCTTCCGGCGTTGCGAAGGACGGATGGCCGAGTCCGTGGCGCGCCCAGACGTAGCCGGTGTAGTGGGCTGTGGGGCTGACGTTGGTTGAACGGCTGGGATCAGGCACTGAAGGACACTCCCTCAAAAAATGTTCACGGCGGGCTTGCCGCAGAAAGCGGAATGCGTCTATCGTAATGGCATCGCATTAATGCTGGAGCCAGTTTCTCGCCCATGCTGATGGCCGTCAAAAAATCCACCACCGAGCACAAGCCCGCGAAGCTGAAAGCAACGCGTTCGCGTGCCCCGGATGGCGTGGCGGGCACGCGTGAAGCGCTGATTCGCGGTGCGATGAAGCTTTACGGAGAGCGGTCGATCGGCGCGGTGTCCTTGCGCGAAATCGTGCAGAAAGCCGGGCAGGCGAATCAGTCGGCCATTCACTATCACTTCAATGATCGGCAAGGCTTGATCGCCGCGATTGCCGATTTTGTCCACAAGCTGTTCGAGCCGCATTTCGACGCGTCGCTGGCGATGATTGCCGAGCGGGAGCGCAGCGGCAGCCTGAGCAAGGAAGATCTGGTCGAAGCGCTGGTCATTCCGCTGATCCGGGTCTTCCACACCGATGAAACCGGGCGCGATGCGATCCGCTTCATCGCCCGTCTGGCGGCAGATGGCGATGATGCCGGCCAGGCACTGCTGCTGAAACAGGTGGCCTCGTTTCTGGTGCCGATCGAAGCTCGCCTGGCGGCGCAGATGCCGGACAAGCCGCGTGACAAGCTGCAGTTGCAGTTGCTGCTGGGGCTCAGTTCGACGGTCTACGGCCTGACCGTGATCGGCACGCTGCGTCATGCGCCGTTTTCGGGTGGCGTTCCGCTGTATACCGGTCGTTTCGACGACCTGATTCGTGACTACGTGCATTTCGTTGGCCGAGGCTTGCTCGGCGCCTGATTGCTTTACCTGGCGACACTCACGTTCATCAAAAGGCGCGAGCATCACCCGGGCAACAATAAACGCCGTGCACTGATACGGCGCCGACAGTGGAGAGGAGAGCTGATGAAACACAAGCTGATGGGCGGCGCGGCACTGGCTGTACTGGCGTTCCATGCGCCATCGCGGGCGGTCGATTTCGAGTACGGGGAATTCACAGGCTCCTGGAAGAGCACGCTGTCGGTGGGCAGTGCGTTCCGTACCGAGAAAGCCGACTCGCGACTCATCGGCAAGCTCAATCTCAATCCGAATCTGTGCCCGGACGGTTGTCTGTCGTTCGCCGGCGATCCCGGGCCGAATCAGCGCCTGGTCGATGCGCCCGGTGCCTTCCTCGGCGCTAACAAGGATGACGGTGATCTGAATTACCGTCAGTGGAACCCGGTTGCCGCGGTCACCAAGTTCTCGACCGATCTGGCCGGCAACTACGGTGATTACACCTTCAAGGTCGGCGTCATGGCCTTCTATGACCCGGTCAACTACCGGTTCAACGAAACCCATACCGACACCACGTTCCAGCCGTCGAAAACCGGCCGTCCTCATCGGCTCGGCGCTCCGCTGGCACAGGATTTCCAGATCAAGGACGCCTTCGTCGGCAAATCCTTCAATCTGTTCGATCACGATTTCAACGCGACGGTGGGTTATCAGCACATTCGCTGGGGCGAATCGACCTTCGTGGTGCTGAACTCGATCAACGAATTGCAGCCGCCGGATGCGCGCCTGCTGCATCAGCCGGGCACGCCGATCAACGAAGTGTTCCGTTCGGTGCCGCTGATCACCCTGAACACGCAGCTCGCCGAAGGCATGTCGCTGGACTTCATCTACCAGCTCGCCTGGCGCCCGGTGAACCCGGATCCGGCGGGTGCGTTCAACTCGAACATCGATTTCTACAAGCGCTCGGACTTCCTGATCAGCGTCGGCCAGTTCCACGAGGATCCGAGCCGCCAGCAGCGCATTCCGTTCCCGATCAACGCCATCTCCAACTCGTCGTTCACGGCCGATGTGCTGCCGCTGAAGTTCGCGCAACCGAACAATCAGGGCCAGGTCGGCGCCAAGCTGACCTGGTACCTGCCCGATTTCAACGGCGGTACCGAACTCGGTTTCTACGGCCTGAACTATCACAGTCGTCTGCCGTACTTCAGCGTCATCGCCAGCGACGAATCCTGCGCCCGCAATGCTGCTGGCTTCGTCGAAGCGTTCACCGCCTGCAAAGGCTTTGTCGGCCTGAATCCGCAAACCGGTCTGGAACCGGCGCCGCTCGATACCGAAAAAGTGTTCTTCGCGTTTCCGGAGAACATCCAGGTGTTCGGCATGAGCTTCAACACCAATATCGGCAAATGGTCGCTGGCCGGCGAGTACTCGATCCGTCCGAACATGCCGTTGCAGGTCGCCGCGAGCGACGTGTTCTTTGCCGGCCTGCAGCCCTCGTTGCCGCGTCAGGACATCACGTTGGGGCTGTCGCAGGACTTCATCCAGCAGACGATCGCCTCGCTGCGGGGTTCGATCGGCGATCTGGGAACCTCGAATCCTCAGGAACTGCTCGGTCAGCTCACGGCGCTGCTGAACGGCCTGCCGGTGCTGGTACCGGCATTCGCACAGAACGTCACCTTGCCGTCCTCGCGCAGTGCGGTGCCGGATTTCCTGTCGCGTTACCGCGGCATCGAGATCCAGCCGAACCAGCGCATCAACGGTTATGAGCGTTTCGTCGTCGATCAGCTCGACATCACCGGCATCCGCGCCATCGGCGCGTCGGAAAATCCTTTCGGCGCCGATCAGGTGATCATCCTCACCGAACTGGGCATGACCCATATCTACGGCATGCCGAACCGCAGTCGCCTGCAGCTTGAAGGTGGCGACAACAACGGCAGCCATGCCAGCCCGGGCGCCGATGGCACCGGCCAGGTCAATGGCCAGCCGGACACTCGCTCGCTGAACCCGACGCAGCAGACCAGCGGCTTCGCCTCAAGCTTTTCGGCGGGTTACCGCATCCTGACCCGCTTCGAGTACAACAATCTGCTGGCGGGTTTGAATTTCAAGCCAGCGATTTACTTCGGCCATGATTTCTACGGAATCTCGCCGTTGCCGGTACAGAATTTCATCGAAGGCACCATCACCTATGCGGTCTCCACCGAGATCGAGAATGGTGGCCCCTGGTCGGGTCAGTTGATCTATCAGGGTTCCACCGGTGGCGGCACCGTCAACACCCAGCGGGATCGCGACATCGTCGCGTTCCAGATCGCTTACACGTTCTGATTTCAAGAGTGGATCCGATCCTTGCCGAACCGCCTGACGCGCGTTCGGTTTCGATCGTCACCGTTGTTCCCCGAAAGGCGGCAAAGGCGCCGGCTTCCCGGAGCAGCATCAGCAGGCCCTGTTTTCTTGTGAGGAGATTGACGATGTTCAAACGAGCAGGTTTGTTCATGTTGGCGGGCTCCATAGGTTTGGCTGCCAGCGCCAATGCATACGCCAAGGCCACGGCCGAGGAAGCCGCGAAACTGGGCAAGGAACTGACGCCGGTCGGCGCCGTTGCCGGTGCCAATGCCGATGGTTCGATTCCAGCCTGGATCGGCGGCAAGAACTTCGATGCCGAAGTGCGGGCGCTGACGCCTGCCAAGCTCGAAGAACTGCGTCAGCAGTTCGAAGCGATCCGCACCAAGAGCCCGGCCGACTTCGATGCGCTGCTGAAGTATCTCGACAGCTTCACGCTCGCCGACTACCCGAAGATTTCCAAGCAGATCGACGACATCATCGCCAAGCTGCCGCCTGATCTCGGCAAGCTGGCAACCAAGCAGCGTCAGCAGATCGGCGGCGGCGGCAAGTTCGAAAAGCCGCTGTTCATCATCACCAAGGCTGACGTCGCCAAGTACGGCGACAAGCTGACGGAAGGGCAGAAGGCGATGTTCGCCAAGTACCCGACCTACAAGATGATCGTCTATCCGACCCTGCGCTCGGCTTTCTTCCCGGACGAGATCAACGCCGCGACGATCAAGAACGCGACGACCTCGGAACTGGTCGGTACCGATGAAGTGAACGGTGCCGTGCTCGGCTTCCCGTTCCCGATTCCGAAGAGCGGCGCCGAAGTGATCTGGAATCACAAGATGCGCTACCGCGGTTCGGCCGTGAAGCGCTACAACAACCAGGCGGTGGTCAAGGCCGATGGTTCGTACAAGATCACCAAGCTGATCGAAGACGTGAAGTTCAAGTACGCGAATCTGGCCGAAGCCAATCCGGGCACCAAGATCCTGCTGTACTACCTCTCGAATGTCGTCGCCCCAGCCAAGGTCGCGGGTCAGCTGACCTTGGTGCATGAAACCTCGGGTGCCGAAGGCTCGGGCCGCAATGCCTGGATCTTCAACCCGGGCCTCGGCCGCGTGAACAAGGCGCCGGATGTCGGTTACGACAATCCCTACATCGGCACCGATGGCGAGCAGTTCAACGACCAGGTCGACGTGTTCAACGGCGCGCTCGATCGTTACGACTGGAAGCTGGTGGGCAAGAAGGAGATGTACATCGCCTACAACTCGTTCCTGATCAACGCGCCGCTGATCAAGTACAAGGACATCATCCGTCCGGGCCACATCAACCAGAACCTGTCGCGTTACGAGCTGCACCGCGTCTGGGTCGTCGAGGCCACCCTGCGTGCTGGCCTGCGTCACCAGTTCAAGAAGCGCCGCTTTTACGTCGATGAAGACAGCTGGGCGATCGCAGCCGTGGATGACTACGACACCCGTGACCAGCTCTGGAAGGTGCAGGAAGCGCAGCTGATCTCGGTGCCGTTCGTGCCGACCGTCACCGGCATCCCGGAAGTCATCTACGACCTGCAGAGCGGCCGCTACTTCGTCACCGCGCTGTCGAACGAAGACAAGATCTCGGACTTCAAGATCAGCTTCAAGGACGACTACTTCTCGCCGGGCAGCCTGAACCGGAAGTCGCAGTCCAAGTAACAGGTCATCGGAAACGTCGAAGCCGGCGAGGCGACTCGCCGGCTTCGCGCAAGGTGTCGCCAGTACACCGGGGGAGTTCATGAATCGTCACCGAATCACTCTGCAGAAGGCTGTTCTGGTCTCTGCAATTGCTGCTGCATTCGCCTTCCCGGTCTATCTGCTGGCTCAGGAGGAAGAGGCTGAAGATACCGGCGTCGATACGACACTGGTGCCGCGTCCTGCCGTGATTGCGCCGCGTGCCACGTCTGGCTTGATCCTGAGCCTGGCCAAGGCGGGCAGCGGTTATGTGGCCGTTGGTCAGCGCGGTGGCGTGCTGTTGTCTGCCGACGGCAAGGTCTGGAAACAGGTGCTGACGCCGGCCGATGCGACCCTGGTGCGCGTCCGTTTTCTCGATGATGTCCACGGCTGGGCCGTTGGTTACGACGGCACCATTCTCGACACCGCCGACGGCGGCAAGAGCTGGACCCTGGCCCAGTTCGATGCGGCCTGGGGCAAGCCTTATTTCGATATCCTGTTTCTCGATGCCAGCAACGGTCTGGTGGCCGGCGGCAACGGCATGCTCAAGCGCACGGCCGATGGCGGCAAGACCTGGGAAGCGGTCGAATCGCCGGTCTTCGAGGACCAACCAAATCTCTACAACCTGATCAAGCTCGGTGACGGCAGCCTGCTGCTCACCGGCGAGCGCGGCTTCCTGGCGCACTCGGCCGATCAGGGCCTCACCTGGAAGCAACTGAAGTCGCCGTACACCGGCTCTTACTTCGGCGTGGTGCCGGTGGGTGCGAATGGCGCGGTCGCTTTCGGCCTGCGTGGCAACGCCTTTCATATCGCCAATGTCGCGACTGCACCCGCGCTCAGCGAGGCGGATCTCGCCGCGCTGCGCGAACTTGCCGCCAATCCGGAAGAGTCAGGACAGAACGCCAATCCCGTCAGCGAGGTCGCTGGCTGGAAGCGCCTGGCTTCGGACGACACCGAAAGCCTGTTCGGCGGCTCGGTAAGTGATGACGGTACGGTGCTGCTGTTCGGCGCCAACGGCCGGGTGATGAAAGCGGATGTGGAAGCGGGCGCACTGACCAGAGTCAAGCTGCCGACCAACATCAACATGAACATGGGACTGGCTGCCGCGGACGGCCTGATCGTGGTCGGCACGTCGGGCGTGAAACTGCTCGCCTTGCCGAACTGATTGCTGCGCGACACCACTAGAACTAGAAGCGGAGAAGGCATATGGCAGGTGCAGCAGTAGGCGGCGTCTGGGCCGACAAGAT
>NZ_CAISIQ010000565.1 GCF_903885465.1 uncultured Nevskia sp. | reverse complement strand
GCCGCCGGCCGATGCGCCGCCGGATTTTGCGCAGACCCTGGTCGCGCGGCTGCGCTCCTATGCTTCGCCGCTGCCGCCGTTCAACCAGCGGCTGGAAAGCCGGCTCGGCAAGGCTTTCTGGGTCGAAGATCCGGAGTTCGATATCGACCAGCACGTTATCCATCTCGCCCTGCCTCGCCCTGGCGGCATGAAGGAGTTGATGGCGATGGTTTCGCGCATGCACGCCAGCCATCTTGATCGCGCCTATCCGCTGTGGCGGACTTACATCATCGAAGGCATCGAGGGCGGTCTGATCGCCACCTACTCGAAGGTGCATCACGCGGTCGCCGATGGCATTGCCGGCACCCGCCTGACCTTGCGTTCGATGTCCACCGATCCGACCGCCATCCTGCCACCACCCTGGGCCACGCCGCCGCAGGGTCGGCGCGAACGCCCGAGCAGCCTGCTGGCGGCGCCGGTCGATGGTGTGGTCAAGCTTGCAAATCGCTTCGGCGGTGCTTTCGAACATGTGCCGGCGATCTACCACGAGCTGCGCAAATCGATGCGCGAACGCCGCGACGGCCATCCGGACGCCATCTCCGGCAACAGCGCGCCGGCAACGATCCTGAATCAGCCGATCAGCGCCTCGCGGCGCTATCTCGCCCGCAGTTATCCGCTGGCGAAGATCAAGGCCGCGAGCCGCACGCTGGGCTGCACCGTCAACGACGTGATGCTGGCGATGTGCAGCCATGCGCTGCGCCAGTACCTGCTCGATCAGCATGCCTTGCCGAAAGAGCCGTTGATCGCCGGCGTGCCGATGTCGACGCGCCGAGACCGCAGTGATGTCGGCAATCAGATCAGCTTTCTGCTTGCCAATCTCGGCACTCATCTGGCCGATCCGGCCGAACGTCTGCGGATGATCCGCGCCTCGGTCGAGCACAGCAAGGCGCGTTTCGCGACGATGAAGCCCGGCGCCATTCTCGGCTACGCGGCGGCGGCGCTGGCGCCAGGTCTGGTCAACATGCTGTTCGCGCCGAAGCGCGGCAAGCTCGCCTTCAATCTGGTGATCTCCAATGTGCCCGGCCCGCGTTCGCCGCTGTACTGGCAGGGTTGCGCGGTGGAAGGCATGTATCCGGTCTCGGTACTGGCCGATGGCATGGCACTGAACATCACTGCGTCCAGCCGCGCCGATGCCCTCGACTTCGGCGTGCTCGCCTGCCGCCGCACCTTGCCGAAAGTGGAATCGCTGATGGATTACCTGGACGACGGGCTGGATGAAATCGAGCAGCTGGCGCGGCTGACGATTGCCGTCGGCAAGCCGGTGGCGCTGGGCGAAACCGTGACCTAGTCGCGGCGATGGCCGACGCCGTTACAGTCGGGCTAGGATTCGCCGACAACAACAACACGGCGAAGGGGAACCCGAATGCATCTCGCGTATCTGCAGCAAATGCTCGACACCGATCTATCGGCCGAGCGCAGAAATTTCTTGAAGACGGCCGGCGCGACGGTCTTGGTTGGCGGCCTGGCGCCGTCCCTGGCATTTGCAGCCGATGCGCCTGCCAAAGCCAGCGGCAAAGGCTTCAAGGGCCAGGGCCGCATGAACATGACCAGCGGTGAAGACTGGATCGATACCTTCTTCAACGGCGGCGCCAGCGAAATCATCCATTACTACGCCGATGATTTCGTCTTCGAGGACGCCACGCTGTTCCAGACCATCAGCAACAAGGACGAGCTTTACCGCGCCTTCCTGCCATTCAACAACAACGGCCCGGATTCACCGGTCGGCGTCCATCAATTCGATATCGTCCGCTACGACGGCGGTGCCGCGAAAGGCAGCAAGGGCGTTGCCCGCAAAGGCATTCCTGAGGGCTACGAAGCCTCCATCTGGGCCGAGCAGAGCCGGGACACATTGGCCGGCGTCGATCTCGAATACGACGAATGGGCGGTGATGCAATGGATCTGGAAAGCCAAGCACAACGCCGACGATTTCCTCGGCCTCAAGGGCGCGAAAGGCAAGACCACCTACGCACGCGGCATCACCTTCCATTGCTACCGCAATCGCAAGATCGTTCGCGAGTTCACCCACTGGAATTTCCGGGCCGTCGGCGTGCAGCTGGGCGCGCTGGAAGCACCGCAGCTGTTCTGGAAAAAATGAAACGGCGCCGTCGATCGACACGAGATCGTCACCCGGGCTTCATGGCGCTGACCCGAACCGTGTCTAGCGTGCACCCCATCGAGATTGATGGGGCTTGCAGACTATGGCGAACGCAGATGGCGCGCCGCTCGACCGCCGCCGGTTCCTGCGCATGACCGGCGCCGCAGCCGGCGCTGCGCTGGTTCCGGCGTCGATCCTCAAGGCGCTGGCGATTCCTGCCAACAACCGCACGGGAACGATCCGCGACGTCGAGCATGTGGTGATCCTGATGCAGGAAAACCGCAGCTTCGATCACTACTTCGGCACCCTGCCCGGCGTGCGCGGCTTCGCCGATCGCTTCACCATTCCTCAGGCTTCGGGCAAGCCGATCTGGCATCAGCAGGACCTGAGCCAGACCGACATCCTGCCGTTCCACCTCGATGCGACGATCGGCAACGCCCAGCGAGTCGACGGCACGCCGCACAACTGGGATGACGCCCACCACGCCTGGAACGATGGCCGCTACGGCTACTGGCCGGTCTACAAACGCGCGCAATCGATGGGCTATTACACCGAGGCCGAGCTGCCGTTCCAGTTCGCGCTCGCCGATGCCTTCACCGTCTGCGATGCCTATCACGCGGCGATCCACAGCAGCACCAATCCGAATCGCCTGATGCTGTTCACCGGCATGAACGATCCGTCCGGCACCGGCGGCGGGCCGATCATCGACAACCAGAACGACGATCTCGGCCCCAGCGCCGAGGGCTTTCGCTGGACCACTTATCCCGAGCGGCTCGAAGCCGCCGGCGTGTCCTGGAAGGTCTATCAGGACATGGCCGACAACTTCACCGACAACTCGCTGGAAGGCTTCGCGACATTCCGCACCGCCCACGAGCGCGATCCTTCCTCACCGTTGGTGACCCGTGGCCTGAGCAGCACCCTGGGCAACAACACGCTCGATGGTCTGCGTGACGATGTGCTGGCCGGCCGCCTGCCGCAGGTGTCGTACATCGTCGCCCCGGCAGCGTATTCGGAGCATCCCGATCCGTCGTGCCCGGTGCAGGGCGGCTGGTACGCGCAGGCCGTGCTCGACTCGCTGACCGCCGACCCCGAGGTCTGGAGCAAGACCGTGCTGCTGCTGACGTTCGACGAGAACGATGGCTTCTTCGATCACCTGCCGCCGCCGAGCGCGCATTCGATCGCCGCCGATGGCCGGCCGGCGGGCGCCTCGACCATCGATGATCGTCTCGATCGCCACCAAGGCAGCAGCCTGGTCGATCGAAACTGGCCTTATGGCCCCGGTCCACGCGTGCCGATGACGGTGATCTCGCCGTGGAGCCGCGGCGGCTGGGTCTGCTCGGAAACCTACGATCACACCTCGATCATCCGTTTCCTTGAAGCGCGCTTCGGCGTCGCCGAACCGAACATCAGCCCGCGCCGCCTCGCCATCTGCGGCGACCTGACCCGTTGCTTCAATTTCGCGACCCCGAACGACAGCGCGCTGCCAAGCCTGCCGCGACTCACGCGCAGCGAAGCCGATGCTCAGCGCCTGGCGCAGGAACAGTTGCCGCAGATCGCTGCCCCGCGTGGTCGCAATGGCCACCTGCCGCAGCAGGCGCTGGGGCTGAAACCCTCCAGCGCATTGCCCTACGAGCTGGCAGCCGACGCCACGGTGACCACTCGCGGCCTGCGGCTGGACTTCGTCAACACCGGCACAACGGGCGCGGTATTCCACGTCTACGATCAACGCCACCTGCGCGAACTGCCGCGCCGCTACACGGTGGAAGCCGGCAAGGCGCTTGATGATCTCTGGACGCCGCCGTTGAGCGATCTCGGCGCCTACGACCTGTGGTTGCTGGGCCCGAACGGCTTCCACCGGCAGTTCGCCGGCCGCCTCGGCTTGCTCGATCCCGCGGTCAATCCGGAGGTGCAACTGCGGCATGATCCGTCCAGCGGCGGCTTGATCGTCAAACTCGTCAATGCCGGTCATGCTGCCTGCACGTTCGTGACCACCGCACAGGCTTATCGCGACAGGAGACCAAGGCGCATCACCGTCGCGGCCGGACGCACGAAGCGCTTGCAGGTTGATCTGCAAGACAGTGGTCGCTGGTACGACTACAGCGTTCGCATCGACGGCGAGCGCGCCGCCCAGCAGGCGTTTCTGCGCCGCTTTGCCGGCAGAGTCGAGAACGGCGAGCCTTCGTTCAGCGATCCGGCGATGGGAACGTTCGGCACTGAAACTTCGCGGCAGACGACGATCGCCTAGGCACCTGGCGGCGGCATCAAGGCATCGTCGATCGCCCTCGCCCGTACTGCGGCAGGACGATCCTTGATGCCGTTCCAGTAAGCCTCGAAAGCCGGGCGCTTCTCGATCGAGCCGAACATCAGTCCCCAGCCGATCTGCGAACCGACATAGACGTCGGCGGCGCTGAAGCGGTCGCCAGCGACATAGGTCTTGCCAGCCACCGCAGTTTCCAGCGCCGCCATCGCGTCTTCGAAACAACCATAGCCGACCATGCCGCGCTTCTCGGCGGGTACGGCGACGCCGAGCGACCTGTTGACGATCGCCTGTTCCAGCGGCCCGGCGGCGAAGAACAGCCAGCGGTAGTAGTCGGCGCGCGCTTCCGACGTCGGCCCCAGCTTCGCTTCGGGAAAGGCCTCGGCCAGATAAACACAGATCGCCGCGCACTCGGTGATGACCGCGTCACCGTGAACGATGGCCGGCACCTTGCCCATCGGATTGATCGCCAGATACTCCGGCGCCTTCATGGTCGCGCTGTAGGTCAGCACGGTGGTTTCGTAGGGCACACCGACTTCTTCGAGCATCCAGCGCGCCACGCGGCCGCGGGACATGGGGTTGGTGTAGAAACGGAGAGGCGTGGCCATGGCAGCTTCCAGGTTTTGTCGAGGTCTCCCCCAAACTATCAAGAAGCCGGCGCCGTGTCAGACAGCTTGACCGGCCGCCTGAACACCGCTTGGCGGCTGTAGCGCACCGTCAATGTCGTTCACCCAACGACGACCTCTGATGTTTGCCCTGATAATTCAGCACCTACCACGTTCCAAGGGGACTGTTCCGGAAACGTGGCGGCTTGCGAATCAATCTAGGGGAATATCGGATGCTGTTATCGAGTCGGCCTTGCGGCGGGGACAGTGCGGGCCGCCATTTCAAACTCCGTCATCCGCTTGAGAAGAATGCCGAAGCCTCTGTATTGGGAATATCGGCCACTG
>NZ_CAISIQ010000564.1 GCF_903885465.1 uncultured Nevskia sp. | reverse complement strand
CGCTTCTTCGGTGCCGCGCGCAACGTCGAGGAAGGCGGAAGCTTGACCATCATCGCCACGGCGCTGATCGATACCGGCTCGAAGATGGACGAAGTCATCTACGAGGAGTTCAAGGGTACCGGCAACATGGAACTGCACCTCGAACGCCGCATCGCCGAGAAGCGTGTGTTCCCGGCGATCAACATCAACCGTTCGGGCACCCGCAAGGAAGAGCTGATGGTCGATCCGGGCGAGCTGCAGAAGGTCTGGATCCTGCGCAAGCTGCTGCACCAGATGGACGAACTGGCGGCAATGGAACTGCTGTTCGATCGCCTGCGCGGCACCAAGACCAATTCCGACTTCTTCGATTCGATGAAGCGGAACTGATCGCAGCCAGATGCAAAAAAGCCGCAGCTTGCTGCGGCTTTTTTATTGCCCTTCGATCGGAAACACCTGTTGAAGCGCCTCAGCGCGTGGGCGCCGGCTCCGGCATGTCGTGCGGTTCAGGCTCGACTTTCGCCTGCGCGGGGCAACTCGGCTCGATCGTGTACTCGCGCGCCGGATCGACCGCGCCCAGCTTGCGCACATCGTCATCACCAATGGTCAGCGGCGCCGTGTAGCCGGTGCGATCCGAAACCGTCAGCGTCGTTTCCAAGATCGTGCGGCCGATGCACAGCGTGATGGCCACTTCCGGCCGATGCTCGACGCCGCCGTCGCGCTGCTTCAGCTTCACGTCCTTCAGCATCGGACGTTCCA
This sequence comes from uncultured Nevskia sp., assembly GCF_903885465.1. Taxonomy (GTDB): domain Bacteria; phylum Pseudomonadota; class Gammaproteobacteria; order Nevskiales; family Nevskiaceae; genus Nevskia. Next base: position 4,394 of record NZ_CAISIQ010000564.1, on the reverse strand, counting down.
GGGTGACCCGGCTGCCCGGTAGCACGCTGCCGTTGTCGATCGTGAAGCGCACCCAGGTGCCGCCATCGCGATTGAAATACTTGACGTTGATGGCGCGCAGGCTCGAGCCCTTGGCCGCAGGATCAAGCCGGCCGATGACTTCGATACTCGAGCTGCCGAGCACCCTCACCCGTTCGGTGCGGCCATAGGTCTCGGCCTGCGCTGTCGACATGACGGCGAGACCTGCGAGCACTGCGACCGCTATCCGGTTCATTCGAGGTTCCGTTCCCGTGCTACTGCGCGATAGCCGATGTCGCTGCGAAAATGTACGCCGGTCCAGCCGAGCTTGCCGACTGCTTCATAAGCCGCCGCCTGTGCGGCCGCAGCCGTGTCGCCGAGGCCGGTCACGCACAGCACGCGGCCGCCCGAGGTGACGACCTTGCCGGCCGCGTTCAGGGTGGTGCCGGCGTGGAAGACTTTGGCCTCGTCGCCGAATGCGGCATCAAGGCCGGAGATTTCATCAGCCTTGCGAATCTCGCCCGGATAACCGCCGGCGGCGAGCACCACACCGAGCGCGACCTGCGGATTCCAGGCCGGCGGCGCGGCGTTCGGATCGCCATCGACTGCGGCTTCGAGCAGGCTCAGCAGATCGGAATCGAGGCGCATCAGGATCGGCTGGGTTTCCGGATCGCCAAGGCGGGCGTTGAATTCGACAACGCTCGGCATGCCCTTCGCGTCGATCATCAAACCGGCATAGAGAAAACCGGTGAACGGCGTGCCCTCGGCGGCCATCCCGGCCAGGGTCGGTTCGATGACCAGCTTGCGCACGAGCGCATCGACTTCGGCAGTGACCACCGGCGCCGGCGAGTACGCGCCCATGCCGCCGGTATTCGGGCCTTGATCGGCATCGAACACGCGCTTGTGATCCTGCGCCGACGCCAGCGGCACGTAATTCGTACCCGCGGCGACGACGATGTAGCTGGCTTCCTCGCCCTGCAGGAAGTCCTCGATAACGACTCTCGCACCGGCGCCACCGAAGGCTCCGCCGAGCATGTCGCGGATGGCGGCCTGCGCTTCGGCCACCGTTTCGGCGACCACCACGCCCTTGCCGGCGGCCAGGCCATCGGCCTTGACGACGATCGGCGCACCGCGCCCGGCGACGTAATCGAGCGCCGGCTGCACGTCGGTGAACACCTGGTACTGCGCGGTCGGAATCTGATGACGCGCGAGGAAAGCCTTGGTGAACGCCTTGCTCGATTCCAGCTGGGCGGCGGCCTGGGTCGGCCCGAAGATGCGTCGGCCAGCGGCACGGAACGCATCGACGACGCCTTTCGACAGCGGCACTTCCGGCCCGACCACGGTGAAGCTCACGCCCTCGTCCGCCGCCAGTTTCAGCAGTCCGGCGATGTCCTCGACGGCCACCGGGCAGTTGCGGCAGCCCGCTTCGGTCGCGGTGCCGGCATTGCCCGGCGCCACCAGCACTTCGGCGACATTCGGCGATTGCACCAGCTTCCAGGCAATCGCGTGCTCACGGCCACCGTTGCCGATGACCAGCACTTTCTGCGGAGCGAGGGGCTGCTTCATGGGAGACATTCCTGAATCGTGAAGGGGTTATACGTCGGACATGAAAAAGGCAGGCGCGCGGCCTGCCTTTTCCGATCAGCGGTGCAGCGAGGCTCTTAGGGCTTAGCCCCCAAGTCAGCCTTTGTAGTCGGCGATGCCCTTTTCGATCTCGCCGCGCGCGGCAGCAGCGTCGCGCCAGCCGGAGATCTTGACCCACTTGCCCTTCTCCAGCGCCTTGTAGGACGAGTAGAAGTGGTGGATTTCGTTCTTGACCCGCTCCGGCACATCGGCCAGATCACGCAGATGGTCGTAGGCGCCGTTCGACACCTTGTCGACCGGTACGGCGAGCAGCTTGGCATCGGTGCCCTTCTCGTCTTCGGTGTCGAGCACGCAGAGCGCGCGGCACTTGATCACCGAGCCGGCAACGACCGGATGCGGAGTGATCACCAGCACGTCGACCGGATCGCCATCGCCGGCCAGCGTCTTCGGCACATAGCCGTAGTTGGCCGGGTAGCTCATCGCCACGTTCATGAAGCGATCGACCATCAGCAGGCCGGTGTCCTTGTCGACTTCGTACTTCACCGGCGGGCCGTAGGCCGGGATTTCGATGACGACGTAGAACTCGTTCGGGGCCTTTTCGCCCGGACCCAGTGCTTCAAAACCCATGTCTGCTTACCTGTTGTGTGGAGGTTGTCGGTATAGGGGAATGCTGCGGTATCAAACCTTGAACTCGCGGCCGGTCAGCTTCGGCACGGCGATGTTCTGCAACTGCACGTAGGCCGGCAGGCCGTTGACGTAGGGCGGATAGTCCTCGCCCTGGATCAGCGGCGCCAGATAGCGGCGGCAGGCTGCGGTGATGTGGAAGCCGTCGGCGGTGATGAAATCGCGCGGCATCTTCTTCTCGACGTTGGCCACACTTGCGAGCGGCGCTTCGGCGATGTTCCAGCTGTACGGAGAATCGCTGGTGCGGATGATCGCCGGCATCACGCCGGACTTGCCGGCCACGGCCATCTCGACGGCCGCCTGACCAACCGCATAGGCCTGCTGGACGTCGGTTGCCGAAGCGATGTGGCGCGCGGCGCGCTGCAGATAGTCGGCCACTGCCCAGTGATACTTGTACTGAAGCTTGTCCTTGACGATGCCCGCCAGCAGCGGCGCCAGGCCGCCGAGCTGGGCGTGGCCGAAGGCATCCTTGCCGCCCGCTTCGGACAGGAACTCGCCGCTCGGTGCGTGCAGGCCTTCGCTGGCGACGATCGTGCAGTAGCCGTAGGTCTTCACGCAGTGATCGACTTTCGCCAGGAACGCGGCTTCGTCGAAGGTGATTTCCGGGAACAGGATGATGTGCGGGCTGTCGCCTTCGTTCTCGGAGGCCAGGCCACCGGCAGCGGCGATCCAGCCGGCATGGCGGCCCATCACTTCAAGGATGAACACCTTGGTCGAAGTCTTGGCCATCGAGGCGACGTCGTAACCGGCTTCGCGGATCGACACGGCCACGTACTTGGCCACCGAGCCGAAACCCGGGCAGCAGTCGGTGATCGGCAGATCGTTGTCGATCGTCTTCGGCACGTGGATCGCCTGCAGCGGATAGTTCAGGCGCTCGGCCATCTGGCTGATCTTCAGGCAGGTGTCGGCCGAATCGCCGCCGCCGTTGTAGAAGAAGTAGCCGATGTCATGGGCCTTGAACACTTCGATCAGGCGCTCGTACTCAGCCTGGTTCTTGTCGAAACCTTTCAGCTTGTAGCGGCAGGAACCGAAGGCACCCGACGGCGTGTAGCGCAGCGCCGAGATCGCGGCATCGGATTCCAGCGAGGTGTCGATCAGATCTTCGGTCAGCGCGCCGATGATGCCGTTGCGGCCGGCGTAGACCTTGCCGATGGTCTGCGAGTAGCGCCTGGCGGTCTCGATGACCCCGGCGGCGGAAACATTGATGACAGCCGTGACGCCGCCCGATTGGGCGTAGAAGGCATTGCGAGGCATGGCAAGGACGAGGCGAAAGGACCGGAGGCTGGCGGACCGGAGTGGGGTCCGGCGCGGAGAACGCGATGGGTATAGCCCAAAGTATAACCGCGCTGGCACGATTTCCGCGTTGACGTGGTACGCATCCACCGGGTACCGTTTCGCCCATCGCGCTCACTTATCGCTGCGGTCGGCGTCACCACGCACGCCAGACTGCAGCTTTGTTGTGATCGCTTTCTTCCGAACGAAGCCGCACACATGCGGCTCACACAGGGGCTGTCTGCACCATGAGAATCATCCTGCTGGGTGCGCCCGGCTCGGGCAAGGGCACGCAAGGCGAAAAGCTGGTCGCCCATTACGGCATCCCGAAGATTTCTACCGGCGACGCGCTGCGCGCTGCCGTGAAGGCTGGCACCGAACTCGGCCGCAAGGCGAAAGCGGTGATGGACGCTGGCCAGCTGGTGGCCAACGAGATCGTCATCGGCATCGTCGAGGAACGCCTCGGCCAGGACGACGCCAAGAAGGGCTTTATCCTCGACGGCTTCCCGCGCAACACCGCGCAGGCCGAAACCCTGGACGCGATGCTGGTCCGCCTCGGTCAGCCGGGCATTTCACGCGCCGTGCACCTCGCCGTGGCCGACGAGGAAATCATTGCCCGCCTGCTCGATCGCGCCCAGAAGGAAGGCCGCGACGACGACAAGGAAGACGTGATCCGCCACCGCATCAAGGTCTACAACGCCGAAACCCATCCGCTGCTCGACTACTACGGCAAGCAGGGCAAGGTCGTCGCCGTCGACGGCATCGGCACGATGGATCAGATCTTCGACCGCATCGTCGCAACGCTGTAATCGATCGACGCAGGACCCGACGCCCGGGCCTCGCCACGCGAGACCCGG
>NZ_CAISIQ010000563.1 GCF_903885465.1 uncultured Nevskia sp. | reverse complement strand
TGGCGCTTCGTCTTGAAGACAAGAAGGCCCTGGTTGCGGAAGTGAACGAAGTCGCGTCACGCGCGCTGTCGGCCGTTGCGGCCGAATATCGCGGCCTGTCGGCCGGCAAGTTCGACATCCTTCGCAGCAAGGCCCGTGAGAACGGGATCTATCTGCACGTGGTGAAGAACACGCTGGCCAAGCGTGCGCTCCAGGGCACTGAGTTCGAGTGCATGAGCGACGCGCTGGTCGGACCGCTGGTTCTCGGATTCTCGCTGGATGATCCGGGTGCTGTCGGTCGCGTGATCAAGGACTTCGCGAAGGACAACGACAAGCTGGTGGTCAAGGCGGTGTCGATCGGCGGGCAGCTGTACGGCTCGAAGGATATCGATCGTCTCGCCGCACTGCCGTCCAAGGAGCAGGCGCTGGCCATGCTGCTGGGCGTCATGAAGGCCCCGGTGTCGAAGTTCGTTCGCACGCTGGCCGAGCCGACCGCGAAGTTCGTGCGCACCGTGAAAGCGGTCGCCGATTCCAAGCAGCCGGAAGCCGCGTAAGCCGTTCGAGTTCACTCTCCCTAATCGGGTACAAGCATTTTCACGTTGTCACACTAGTCAATCGAGGTAATTCAAATGGCACTGTCCAATCAGGAAATCCTTGACGCGATCGCCGAAAAGTCCGTCATGGACATCGTCGAGCTGGTCAAGATGATGGAAGAGAAGTTTGGCGTCTCCGCTGCTGCCGCCGTCGCCGTTGCCGGCCCGGCTGCCGGCCCGGCTGCCGCTGCTGCAATCGAGCAGACCGAGTTCACCGTCGTGATGTCGTCGTTCGGCGAGAACAAGGTCAATGTCATCAAGGCCGTCCGTGAAATCACCGGCCTGGGTCTGAAGGAAGCGAAGGATCTGGTCGAAGCCGTCCCGGCAACGATCAAGGACGCGATCCCGAAGGCTGACGCCGAAGCGATCGTCAAGAAGCTGGCCGACGCGGGCGCCAAGGCTGCGATCAAGTAAGCCTTGTCGATTCGCTCAAGCAGCACGCTGTAACCGGCGAGGGCTGGCCGCGCAAGCGGCCGGCCTTCTGCCGTTGCTACAACCGTATTTGAATGCTCCGCGCGCCTGAAGCGCGCCAAGACGAGGTAACACCGATGGCCTACTCGTTCACCGAGAAGAAGCGCATTCGCAAGGACTTCCGCAAGCAGTCGGAAACCCTCGCAGTGCCATACCTGCTGGCGACGCAGCTGGATTCGTATCGCCACTTCCTGCAGGCCGAGGTTCACCCCGCCCAGCGAAAGGAAGCCGGCTTGCATGCGGCGTTCAAGTCGGTGTTTCCGATGGTCAGCTACAACAATGCGGCGGCGCTCGAATACGTGCGCTATCGCCTTGAAGAGCCGGTGTTCGACGAAAAGGAATGCCGCGTCCGCGGTCTGACTTTCGCAGCGCCCCTCAAGGTCACCACGCGTCTGGTGATCTATGACCGCGAGTCCAAGGAAAAGCGCGTCAAGGACATTCGCGAGCAGGAGGTTTACATGGGCGAAGTTCCGCTCATGACCGGCAACGGAACCTTCATCGTCAACGGCACCGAGCGTGTCGTCGTATCCCAGCTGCATCGCTCGCCCGGCGTGTTCTTCGATCACGACAAGGGCAAGACCCATTCTTCGGGCAAGCTGCTGTACAGCGCCCGCATCATTCCGTATCGCGGCTCGTGGCTGGATTTCGAGTTCGATCCGAAGGACAACCTGTTTGTCCGCATCGATCGTCGCCGCAAGCTGCCGGCGACCATCCTCCTGCGCGCGCTCGGCTACAACAACGAGCAGATGCTGGAGATGTTCCACGAGATCAATACCTTCCAGCTCGCCGATGGCGGCGCGATGCTGGAACTGGTGCCGGAACGCCTGAAGGGCGAGAATGCGCAGTTCGATATCAAGACCAGCGCCGACAAGGTGCTCGTCGAGCAGGGCAAGCTGATCACTGCCCGTCACATCAAGCTGATCCAGGAAGCCGGCGTCAAGCATCTGCAGGTGCCGGATGAATACCTGCTCGGCAAGATCGTGTCGAAGGATCTGGTTTCCAAGGAAACCGGTGAAGTGATTGCCGTCGCCAACACCGAAGTCACCGCCGATCTGCTGCCGAAGCTGCGTGCGGCCGGTGTTGTCGAACTGCCGACGCTGTACGTCAACGACCTCGACAAGGGTGCTTACATCAGCACCACGATGAACATCGACCCGAGCCGCACGCGCCTCGAAGCGCTGGTCGAGATCTATCGCATGATGCGTCCCGGCGAGCCGCCGACCAAGGACGCTGCCGAAACCCTGTTCAACGGCCTGTTCTTCGCCGGCGAGCGCTACGACCTGTCGGGCGTCGGCCGCATGAAGTTCAACCGTCGTCTGCGTCGCACGGCCGTCACCGGCCTCGGCGTGCTCTATGACTCCCAGTACTTCAAGACTTTCGGCGATACCGAAATGAAGAAGAAGCTGGCGGAGCTGGGCGAAACCTCGGACATCGTCGAAGTGGTCCGCGAGATGATCGCGATCCGCAACGGCGAGCAGATCACCGACGATATCGATCATCTCGGCAACCGCCGCATCCGCGCGGTCGGCGAAATGACCGAGAACGTGTTCCGCACCGGCTTGGTCCGTGTCGAGCGCGCGGTTCGCGAGCGTCTGGCGCTGGCCGAAGCCGAGAACCTGACTCCGCAGGATCTGATCAACGCCAAGCCGGTCGGCGCTGCGATCAAGGAATTCTTCGGCTCGTCGCAGCTGTCGCAGTTCATGGATCAGAACAACCCACTGTCGGAAGTCACGCACAAGCGTCGCGTGTCGGCCCTCGGACCGGGCGGTTTGACCCGCGAGCGCGCCGGCTTCGAAGTCCGCGACGTGCATCCGACTCATTACGGCCGCGTCTGCCCGATCGAAACGCCGGAAGGCCCGAACATCGGTCTGATCAACTCGCTGGCCTGCTATGCCCGCACCAACGACTACGGCTTTCTGGAAACGCCGTATCGCAAGGTCGTTGACGGCAAGGTCGGCAGCGACATCGAATACCTGTCGGCGATCGAAGAAGGTCGTTACGTGATCGCCCAGGCGAACTCGGAGCTCGACGCTAAGGGTGCGTTCAAGGCTGACCTCGCATCGGTCCGCTACCAGAACGAATTCACCATGATGACGCCCGACAAGGTCCAGTACATGGACGTGTCGCCGCGCCAGATCGTGTCCGTCGCCGCCGCGATGATCCCGTTCCTCGAACACGATGACGCCAACCGCGCCCTCATGGGTTCGAACATGCAGCGCCAGGCTGTTCCGACGCTGCGTGCCGAAAAGCCACTGGTCGGCACCGGCATGGAACGCCGCGTCGCGATCGACTCCGGTGTGGCCTTCACCGCCAAGCGCGGTGGTGTGGTCGACAAGGTCGATGCTGCCCGTATCGTCGTTCGCGTCAACGATGACGAAACGATTGCAGGCGAAGCCGGCGTCGATATCTACAACCTGATCAAGTACACGCGTTCGAATCAGAACACCTGTATCAACCAGAAGC
>NZ_CAISIQ010000562.1 GCF_903885465.1 uncultured Nevskia sp. | reverse complement strand
TACGGTCATCGCTGGGTCAATGAAAAGATCCAGTACGACGAGCGCGCGCAGTCGCATTTCGTCTGGGACCCGGTCAAGGCCGAATACCCGAACCTGCTCGGCTTCATGATCTGGGACTCGCGCACCGCCAAGCACTTCGCCGGCTATGACCCGATCCCGGCGGCGAACGCCAAGCTTGATCACGTCATCGAAGGCAAGACGCTCGAAGAGCTCGCGAAGAACATCGAAAGCCGTCTGGCCGGCATCGCCGCCAAGACCGGCAACCTGAAACTCGACAAGGCTTTCCTTGCCAATCTGAAAGCCAGCATCAAGCGCTACAACGGCTTCGCCAAGGCTGGGCGTGATCCGGATTTCTCGCGTGGCGAAGCGCCGATTGAAACCGCCTTCCATTTCATGGCGGTGCCGAAAGTCGCCAACCCGAACCCGAATCTGCTGATGCACCCGATCGCCGATGCAGGCCCTTACTACGCGACGATCGTCGGCGCCGGCACGCTCGATACCAAGGGCGGCCCGGTGGTCAATTCGCAGGGGCAGGTGCTTGATGCGCAGCGTAAGCCGATTCCGGGCCTGTATGCCGCAGGCAACTGCGTGGCGGCGCCGGCTGGTCAGGCCTACTGGGCTGGCGGCGGCACCATCGGCCCGGCGATGACCTTCGGCTATCTGGCCGGGACGGCGGCGCTGACCGAGCCAGTGCGCTCGGCATGAAGACCTCGATTGCGATCGGGCTGGGCAGCGCGCTGATCGCGATGGCTGCGTCTGCCGACGAGGCCGTCAGCTACCGCACCCAGCTGCAGCCGATCTTCAACGCCCAGTGCGTGTACTGCCACGTCACCGGCGCCGAGAACGGCGGCCTCAATCTGGCGCGCGCAAGTTCGTACGCGAGTCTGGTCGGCGCTGCGAGCACCGAGTCTCCGCTGCAGCGGGTGACGCCGGGCCAGCCGGATAAGAGCTACCTGTGGCACAAGCTGAACGGCACTCATGTCAGCGTCGGCGGTAGCGGCAACGCGATGCCGATGTCCGATCCGCCGCGCCTGCTCGAACCGGCGCAGCGGGCTTTGTTCAAGGCCTGGATCGAGGGCGGGGCGCCGAACAACTAGTTTCGAGGGCTTTCCCACGCAGGGCGCTTGATCAGGCCTTGCGGCTTTTTTCCGAGCGTCGTTATATGCTCATGTATATAACGATTAAATAAGGGAAGCCTCTGTGCCTAACAAGCTTGCGCTCGCCGCTGCATCGGCGTGTTTTTCCGTGCTGTCCGTCGCTGCGCAGGAGTCGGCTTCGCCGCCCCCGGTCGCCGATGAGAAAGCGGCGGCCGACAGGAGCAATGCAGGCGAAGCCACTACGCTCGGCGAAGTGATCGTCACGGCTCGTCGCCGCGAGGAGAACGTTCAGTCGGTGCCCGCCGCGATCTCGGTGATCGGCGGCAAGCTGCTCGACAGCAGCTACACGGTCAATACCCAGTCGCTCAGCCAGCTGGTGCCGACGCTGTACTACAACTCGGCCAATCCCCGGAACACCGCGTACACGATCCGCGGCCTGGGCTCGAACACCTTGTCGGTCAGCGCTGCCAATGACGGCATCGAACCGGGCGTCGGTTTCTATGTCGATCAGGTCTATCACGGCCGCCCGGCCACGGCCTCGTTCGATTTCACCGACATCGATCGCATCGAAGTGCTGCGCGGCCCGCAGGGCACCTTGTTCGGCAAGAACACCACCGCCGGTGCCATTCACGTCATCAGCCGCGAACCGACATTCACGCCGGAACTGAACGGGGAAGTGTCGCTGGGAGAATTCAATTTCCTGCAGGCCAAGACCAGCTTCTCCGGGCCGCTCCTCGATGACGTGGTGGCTGGTCGCGTTTCAGGACAATTCACTCGGCGCGATGGCGTCATCCACAACGTCAGGACCGATGTTGATGAGAACGAGCTGAACAATTACGCCTTGCGCGGTCAGCTGCTGTTCCTGCCGATGGAGAACCTGAAGCTGCGACTGATCGCCGATGTCTCCGATCTGGACGCCGCCTGCTGCACGCAGAGTTTCCTGCGGGTTGCCCAGAGCCGGCGCAGCCCCGCACGACAGTTCCCGGCATTGGCCGCAGGCCTCGGCTACGAGCCGCCAAGCCGCGATGTCTATGACCGCCTGACCGACATCGACGCCGATCTGCGCATCGATACCCAGGACGGCGGCGCTTCGCTGATCACCGAGTGGAATCTGGGCACGCAAACGCTGACCTCGGTCACCGCCTGGCGCTACTGGGACTGGAACGTCGCCAACGATCGCGACTACATCGGCGTGCCGATCCAGACACTTCAGCGCATTCCCTCGCGCCAGGATCAGTACAGCCAGGAATTGCGCATCGCCACCGATGGCGCCGGGCCGCTGAACTACGTTGGCGGGCTGTACTTCTACACGCAGGAGATTTCCGGCCAGCCGACCAGTGTCTACGGGCCGGAAGCAGCCTACTGGCTGCTCAATCAGGCGAACTTCACGGCGACCATCCCGCGCGATCTGCTCGACGGTTACGGGCAGATCGGCCAGTCGCGCTTCGATGTGAAGAGCTACGCGGCCTTCGGTGAAGTGAGTTACGAAGTCATCCCGCGCCTGACCGGCACTCTGGGTCTGCGCTACACCTACGAGGACAAGAACGGCAGCTACGCGACGCAGGTGTTCGGCGGGCCCGATCTGACGCAATACAACGCGGCCACTGCAGCGGAACTGAAGCGCGCCCAGCTGTCGATCCTGCGGCCGCAGAATTATTCGGCGGCGGACTCCGGCGGCAATGTGTCCGGCCGCGCCAATCTGGCGTATCAGCTGACGCAAAGCCTGCTGAGCTACGCAAGCTACGCCTATGGCTTCAAGTCCGGCGGCCTCAATCAATCGGGCCTGCCGCTGGACGCCCAGAACCAGCCGGCGCTGGCGACGGCGGTGATCAAGGACGAAAAGAACGCGACCATCGAGCTCGGCCTGAAGTCGACCCTGTTCGATGGACGTGCGACCGCGAACCTCGCTGTCTACCGGTCCGTGGTCGAGGACTACCAGGCCAATGTCGTCTCCAATATCGAGACAGCGGCGCTGCGTTCGTATCCGGCCAATGTTCCCGAAGTGCGCGTGCAGGGCGTGGAACTGGATGTGGTCGCGCTGCTGTTCAAGGGCTTTCAGGTACGCGCCTCGATGGCCTACGCCGATGGCGAGAACACCGACTATCCCGCCGGGCCATGCCCGCTCGAAGTGCAGACCGCCGCCACCGTTGCCTGCAACCTCACCGGGGTCCGGCTGGCGGGTTTGTCGAAGTGGGTCGGCAGCGTCGGCTTCGATTACACGCTGCCGGCAGGCCCGGGCGCCGTGATCGTCCACGTCGATACGAACTCGCGCACCGGCTACAACAGCGATACCTCGGCATCGCAGTACACCGAGATCAGCGGCTACACGGTCACCAATGCCAGCCTTGGCTACCGCTTCAGAACCGGTTGGGAATTCGACGTCTTCGCCCGCAACCTGTTCGATACCGACTACATCACCGCACTGACCATCCAGACGGGCAATTCGGGGCTGATCCTCGGTCAGCCCAGCGATCCGCGCATCGTCGGCATGACGGTCCGCTACAGGTTCTGAGCAAGGCTGTTGGAACCGGAAAGAACGGACGCAGGATCAAGGCTCGCAGGGATTTTCCCCTGCGGGCCTTTCACGTTTTGATCAAAGGAACGCCAGCGATCGTGGCGTTGCGAGCATGATTTTCGAACGCCCGGCGCTATTCCGGACCTCGTCCGGATCGCCACACTCTGCGTATCAGGATGAACGAATTCATCCGTCACGAGCCTTGGAGCAAGCATGAACCTGTCCCGACGTCTGCTGCTCACGACTGGCCTTGCCGGTCTTGCAACGAGCTTCATCAGTTGCCGCAGCGAAAGCGAGCCGCTGAGCGCAGCGACCACCTCCGCCGAGCGCTTTGAAGTGAGCCGTAGCGACGAGGAATGGCGCAAGCAGCTGACACCCAACCAGTACGCCGTGCTGCGCCGCGAAGCCACCGAGCGGCCGTACACCAGTCCGCTCAACGACGAGCATCACGCTGGCACCTTCGCCTGTGCGGGCTGCGATCGCGAGCTGTTTGCGTCGGACACCAAGTTCGAGAGCGGAACCGGTTGGCCGAGCTTCTGGAAGCCGATCGACAAGACCGCGGTCGGCGAACGAGAAGATGGTTCGGCGGGCATGGCACGGACCGAAGTGCATTGCGGCCGCTGCGGTGGCCATCTGGGCCATGTCTTCAACGACGGCCCGGTGCCGACCGGCCTGCGCTACTGCATGAACGGGGTCGCGATGAGCTTCAAGCCGGTGGCCGCGTGAAACCATCTCCCATGCTGTGCTCGGAGGCGATGTGCTGCTGATCCTGCTGGCTTACCTCGGTGGCGTGTTGACGATCCTGAGCCCCTGCATCCTGCCGGTGCTGCCGTTCGTGTTTGCGCGTGCCGGGCAGCCCTTCGTACGCAGCGGGCTGCCGATGCTGTTGGGCATGGCGATCACTTTTGCGCTGGTCGCCACCCTGGCGGCGGTCGGCGGTGGTTGGGCGGTGCAGGCCAATCAGTACGGCCGCTTGATCGCAATTCTGCTGCTTGGATTCTTCGGTCTGACCTTGTTGCTGCCGCGACTGGCCGATCGGCTGATGCAGCCGCTGGTGGCGCTCGGCGGTCGGCTGTCGCAATCAGCGGATGCAGCGGGCGGCGGTGCTTCGATCCTGCCGTCGCTGGTGCTCGGCATGGCCACCGGCCTGCTTTGGGCGCCATGCGCCGGCCCGATCCTCGGCCTGGTGCTGACCGGCGCGGCGCTGCAAGGTGCGAACGGCAAGACCACCTTGCTGCTGGTCGCCTACGGTCTGGGCGCAGCCACTTCCCTGGCGGCCGCGCTGCTGATCGGCGGCAAGCTATTCGCAGCCTTGAAGCGTTCGCTGGGCACTGGCGAATGGATACGCCGCGGCCTGGGCGCTGCGGTGCTGGTTGGTGTCATCGCCATTGCCTTCGGATGGGATACCGGCGTTCTGACGCGATTGTCGCTGGCCAGCACTGCCGGCTTCGAGCAGAAGATCGTCGATCAACTGCACCCGGAGGGCTCGCAGGCGAACCCCGCGCCGGACGCAGACATCCTGGTCGACGGCGGCGCCATGAACGGCGGCGGCATGATGATGGCGGCCGATCCGGATCACACGGGCGGCGGCATGATGATGGCCGCGCCCGGCAATGGCGCGGCTGCCGGCCCGCCGATCGAAGGCCGACTGCCGTCGCTGGCCGGTGCGGTCGCCTGGCTGAACTCGCCGCCGCTGAGCGTCGACAGCCTGCGCGGCAAGGTGGTGCTGATCGACTTCTGGACCTACTCCTGCATCAACTGCCTGCGCACCTTGCCCTATGTTCGCGCCTGGGCTGACAAGTACCGCGACCAGGGCCTGGTGGTGATCGGCGTGCATGCGCCGGAGTTCGCGTTCGAGAAGGATCTCGACAATGTCCGACGGGCGACCAAAGACCTGAAGGTGGGTTATCCCGTTGCGATCGACAACGACTACGCGATCTGGCGCGGCTTCGGCAATCGCTTCTGGCCGGCGCATTACTTCATCGACACCGAAGGCCGTATCCGCCATCACCATTTCGGCGAAGGCGGTTACGACGAGTCGGAGAAGATGATCCAGCAACTGCTGGCCGAGGCCGGCAAGGCCGCTGGCGACAGCGGGCTGGTGAAAGTCGAGGCTGGCGGCGTTGCTCAGGCGGCCAACGATGCCGCAGTGAAATCGCCTGAAACCTATCTCGGCTACAGCCGCGCCGAGAACTTCGTTTCGGCAGATGCGGCCAACAGCGCCGTCGTTCGCGATGAAGCCAAGTCATACGCCATTCCGGGCCAACTGACTCTTAATCAGTGGGCACTGGCCGGCACCTGGAACATCGGCAAGGAACAGGCGCGGCTGAGCGGCAAGGCTGGCCGCATCGCATTCCGCTTCCATGCCCGCGACGTCAACCTGGTGCTCGGCCCGGGGCCAAGCGGCAAGCCAGTGCGTTATCGCGTGCTGCTCGATGGCAAGCCGCCCGCCGCCAGCCATGGCGTCGACAGTGACGCGCAAGGTCTGGGCAGCGTCCGCACACAACAGCTCTATCAACTGGTTCGCCAAGCCGGCGCGGTCGAGGAGCGGACTTTCGAGATCGAATTCCTCGATCCCGATGTCGAAGCATTTGCATTCACTTTTGGTTAGAAGAGGCCTCCCATGTCGAACTTCAATTCGTCTTCATCATCCTTTGCAGGCCGGATGACGCGTGCCGCGCTGGTGCTGGGTGCGTTCGCGATCGCTGTCTCCCTGTTCTGGCAGGCGCCGGCCTATTCAGAGAAACCTGCTGCAGTAGCGGTGGTGCCGGCACCGAAGTTCGATGAAACGGCCCCGGCAGAAAGCGGCAGCGAAACCGCCGTGTTTGCCGGTGGCTGCTTCTGGGGCGTGCAGGGCGTTTACCAGCGAGTCAAGGGCGTCAGCCGGGCGATCTCCGGCTATGCCGGCGGCAGCGCTTCGACGGCTTATTACGAACTGGTCGGCAGCGGCCGCACCGGCCACGCCGAAGCGGTCGAGATCAGCTACGACCCGAAGCAGGTCAGCTACGGCCAGTTGCTGCAGATCTATTTTTCCGTCGTTGCCGATCCAACCCAGAAGGATCGTCAGGGGCCGGATCGCGGCACTCAGTATCGTTCGGCGATCTTTCCGAAGAACGATCTGCAGCGGCGGATCGCCGAAAGCTATATCGCCCAGTTGACCGAAGCCGGCAGCTTCGCGCAGCCGATCGTCACCACCACCGAAACGCTGCCGGGCTTTTTCCCTGCCGAGGCTTACCACCAGGATTTCCTGGTCCACAATCCGACTCAGGCGTATATCGCGATCAACGATATTCCGAAGGTCGAAGCACTGAAGCGGATTTTCCCGGACCGTTACCGCGACCAGCCGGTGCTGACCTCGGTCGCAGTGCTCGCGCGTTGACCCTGCTCCGACGCTGGCGGTCCGTGCGTCTATCCTGCCGGGCATGAATGCTGAAATCGACCGTGCAACTGCCCTTGCCGAAGCGCAATCGAAAGCCGCTGCGCTGTTCGCGCGGATCGAGCAGAGCCTGATCCGGCCGGGGGTTTCCGAATCGCAGCTGACTCGCGAAATCGCCGAGCTGGGGCTGCGGGAATTCGGTATCGAACGTAACTGGCACAAGCGGCTGGTGCGGGCCGGCGTCAACACGCTGGCACCTTACGACGATGATCCGCCCGAGCTGACGCTGGGCGAAGACGACATCGTGTTCGTCGATCTCGGGCCGATCTTCGAAGCCTGGGAGGCCGATTTCGGACGCACCTATGTGCTCGGCAACGATCCGGCGAAGCTGCGCCTGCGCGATGACGTGGCCACGGCTTTCGCAGCCGGCAAGCGCTACTTCCAGGCGCATCCGGAGATCACCGGCAGCGAACTGTTCCGCTACCTGCAGTCACTGGCGGTCGATGCGGGCTGGGAGTTCGGCGGCAGCATCGCGGCCCATCTGGTCGGCGAGTATCCGCACAAGAGTCTTCCGGAGAATCCCAGCGTTGGCTACGCAGACGCCAACCACCATCGGCCGATGCGCGGGCTGGATTCACTCGGCCGGCAGCGGCACTGGATACTTGAAATCCATTTCGTTGACCGCACGCGCAGGATCGGCGCGTTCTACGAAGAGCTGCTGACGATCGGCTAGCGCAGTTTCCTAGCAGAATGGAATCACAAGATTCCGTCAGGCCCGCGCAGGCGGGCATCCAGTTCTGATGCGGTGCGCTACGGCCAAAACCGGATTCCCGCCTGCGCGGGAATGACAGGTGTTTGTAGATCTTGAAAGAGAATATGCTGGAGCTAGTTGGCGGCTCAGCGGCTCAGCTCCGCGGCGCTGCTGCCCGCCATCAGCAAACGGGTCAGGATCAGGGCCGTCAGCGCGACACCCGCGGCGGTCAGCGTTGCAGCCGAGAAGCCGGCTTCGAAGGCCGCTTTCAAGTTGTCGCCAGCGCTGTCGCGAATCGCTGCGGGCAGGCTTTGCATGGCGCCGCCGACATCGCCCGCCGTGTAGCGCTTGGCCGCGGCCAGCGCGGCTGGAACGTCGATGCCCCAATCGCCGGCAACGCGGGTGATGTGCTTCGAGGTCACTGCGAGCAGTACCGCGCCGAGGCCGGCGACGCCGAACAGCAGGCCGCTGAAACGCGCTGTTGCACCGAGGCCCGAGGACATGCCGGCACGCTGGGTCGGCACGGCGTTCTGCATCGCTTTCGCGGTCTCGCCATTGAGCAGGCCGGCACCGCTGCCGGCGAACAGCATCGCGATCGCGAACGGTAGATACGAGGCAGCAGCACTCGCCAAGGTCGCCAGAGCGAGATTCGCCAGCGAGGTGATCGCCAGCCCCAGACACAGGATCGAGCGCGATGACCAGGTCGTCGCCAGCCAGGCGCCGACCCGTGGCACGATCAGCATCGGCAGCGCGAACGGCAGCATCGCCAGGCCGGCGATCATCGGCGTGTAGCCATAGGTGTTCTGCAGATACAGCGGCAGGTAGAAGATCATCACCTGCGCACCGCCCGCGTAGCCGATCATCGCGAAGGCGCTGCCGACGAAGTTGCCAGAGCGGAACAGGCCGAAGTCGACCATCGGCCGCGTCTGCATTCGCTCGACAGCAACGAAAGCCGCCAACAGCAAGACGCCGCCGCCGAAGCGCCACAGCACGGCCGGCGCGAACCAGCCCAGAGCATTGCCGTCGATCACCGCCCAGGTCAGCAGGAACAGGCCGCTGCTGAAGGTGGCCACACCCGCGTGATCGAGGCGCTTGGCTTCCGGGTCATTCGATTCGGGAATGACTTTCAAGGTGGCGACGATCAGCACTGCGCAGATCGGCAGATTGATCAGGAACACCCAGTGCCAGCCGAACAGGCTGGAGATGACGCCGCCAAGGATTGGCCCGCAGGTGATCGCGAGGCCAAGGCTTGCGCCCCAGAACGCATAAGCCCGAGCGCGTTCGGCGGGCGGAAAGCTGTGGTTGATGATCGCCAGCGCGGCGGTCAGCAGCAGCGCGGCGCCAGCACCCTGCAAGGCGCGGGCAAGATTGAGCATCAGCGGCGATACCGCCAGCGCGCAGAGCAGCGAGGCCACCGCGAAGATTGCCTGGCCGAGCAGCACGGCGCGGCGGCGGCCGTAGAGATCACCGAACGAACCGGCCGCCAGCAGCAGCGCGGCGAAGGGCAGCACGTAGGCGGTGACTACCCACTGCATGTCGGCGAAACTCGCCTGCAATGAACTGGCGATGGTCGGCAGCGATACGGCGACGACGTTCGAATCGAGCATCACCAGCGACGACACCAGCGAGGCGATCAGCAGGATGCTGCGCTGCTGGGACTTGGAAGGAATGCTCATCGCTCAGGACCCTGTGTTCTCGGCGGGATTCCAGCCCCCGCCCAAGGCTCTGAACGACGCGATCGCCGCACGCGCCGCTTCGGTCTGCGCCTGGGCGCGGGCATCGCGGGTGGCCAGCAAGCGGCTGTCGGCATCGAGCACTTCAATCAGGCTGACCACGCCGCCCTTGTATGCGGCCAGCGAGGCATCGCGAGCGCGGACATACGAGCTTTCGCCGCTGGCCAGGCTGCTGGCCTGCGCTTCGCGGCGGACCAGCATCGAGAACGCGTCCTCGACATCCTGCGAAGCCCGCAGCACCGACAGCTTGTAGGCCGCCAGCGACTCGGCATTGCGGCCACGCGCCGCAGCGATCTCGGCATCGACTCGGACGAAATCGAAGATCCGCCAGCGCAGGCCCAGCGTCGCGCGCGCCTGACCGGCACCGCCATCGAACAGGTTGCCGGACACAGTCGTCGCAGTGCCGAGCAGGCCGCTCAACGACAGCTTCGGGTAGTACTCGGAGATTGCCGCACCGATCCGGGCATTGGCCGCCGCCAGCCTGCGTTCGGCAACGATCAGATCAGGCCGGCGGCGGATCAGATCGGCCGGGCCGCCGGCATCGGCAATCATCGGCGCGACCGGAATCGGCGAGGGCAGGGACAACTCCGCGCGATGAGTGCCCGGCTGTGTTCCGAGCAGGACATCGAGCGCGTTCGAGACCGATTCGAGTGCCGCTTCAAGCACCGGAATGCCGGCCTCGACCTGAGACAGCGCGCCCTCGGCCTGGCGCATCTGCAGTTCGGCGGCGACACCGGCTTCGTATTGCAGCTTGATCGTCGACAGCAGGCGGCGCTGGGTCTCGGCCTGCTGGTTAGCAATGGCAAGGCGCGCCTGCAGGCCGCGGATGCCGACATAGAGGTCGGCCGTCTGCGCAGCCACCGCAAGCCGGGCGGCGGCGATGCCGGCGCGCGAAGCCTGGTATTCGGCGATGGCCGCTTCGCGATCGCGGCGCTGGCCGCCGAACACGTCGATCTCCCAGCCGGCGCCGATGCCGGCTTCGTAATAGCCGCCGTTGCGATCGAAATCTGGAATCGCATCCAGCAGCCGACCCTGCGGCGTCTGCAAGGACAGATGGGCGCGCGCAGCCTGGGCGGAAACCTCACCGGACGGCAGCAGCGCCGCCGTCGCGAACTGCAGCGCGGCGCGGGACTGGCTGACTCGCGCCAGCGCTTGTGCGATATCGAGGTTGTCGGCCAGCGCCTGGGTCACTAGGTGGGTCAGCAGCGGATCGCCGAAGCCCTGCCACCAGCTGACCAGATCGGCGGCTGGTGCCGCCCGTCGCTGGTCGATACCCTGCCGGTTCTGGAACTGCGCGGGCGCGGCGAGGTCTGGCTGCTGGTACTCGGGGCCGACGGCGCAAGCCGTCAGCAGAGCGCCGACGAGACCGGATGCGAAAGTTCTGGAGGCGATGGACATTGGAGTTCCGCGATGACTGTCTGTGACCATATTACGTATTGGTCACTAGTTGTCAATTCGGGGCCACCCGCGATATATCTGAAACCATGAACGACATTGCACCAACCGCCGACGCCGGCCAGCGCGGGCCGACCGACCACACCATCCGCGACCAGATCGTCACGGCGGCTGGCGAGCACTTCAGCCGCTACGGCTACGGCAAGACCACGGTCTCCGATCTCGCCTCGTCGATTGGTTTCTCCAAGGCCTACATCTACAAGTTCTTCGAATCCAAGCAGGCGATCGGCGAAGCGATCTGCAGCAACACCCTGGCCTCGATCAGCAGCGAGGTGATGGCCTCGATTGCCGAAGGCCGCACCGCCACCGACAAGTTGCGGCGGATGTTCAAAGCCACTGTGGACAGTAGCGCCAAGCTGTTTTTCGATGATCGTAAGCTTTACGACATCGCCGCTTATTCGAGCCTGGAGCGCTGGGGTTCGTCGACCGCGCACCAGCGGCGGATGTTCGAACTGCTGCAGCAGATCGTTCTCGAAGGCCGTGCAGCAGGCGAGTTCGAGCGCAAGACGCCGCTCGACGAAACCTGCCGGGCGATCTTCGGCGCCATGCAGTCGTTCATGAACCCGGTGATGCTCCAGCACAATCTGGATCGCGTGCCGGAAGCGCCGAACGAGATCATCAGCCTGATCCTGCGCAGCCTGGCGCCCTGATCTGAGTACTTGTTTCTCTGTGACCAGTTGACAAATTGGTCACTCGTTGTCGAAACTGCTGGCTCACCTTGTTGGGAGAGCGACAGTGTCTTCATCGAAATCGATCGGCGTGTACCTGGCTGGCGCACTGCTGCTTTCCGCTTGTCACCATCAGGAAGCTGATCCGCGAACCGGCCTTCCGCTGGTGCGGACCGCCGAAGCCGGCAGCGCAACTTCGACCGGACGCGGCTACACCGGCATCGTTTCGGCGCGGGTACAGAGCGATCTCGGCTTCCGGGTAGCAGGCAAGATCGTCGAGCGATTGGTCGACCCGGGCGAGACGGTGAAACGTCTGCAGCCGTTGATGCGCATCGACCGGACCGATTTCACGTTGGCCACAGCGGCGCGCGCCGGCACCGTCGAAGCAGCGAAAGCCCGGGCGCTGCAGACCGCGGCCGACGAGAAGCGCTATCGCGGTCTGGTTGCCGAAGGCGCGGTCTCGGCCTCCGCCTACGATCAGATGCAGGCTGCCGCGCTGGCTGCGGCCGCAGAATTGAGTGCTGCGCAGGCGCAGATCGACGTGGCCCGCAACGAAGCCGGCTACTCGGTGCTTCTGGCCGATGCCGATGGCGTGGTCGTCGATACCCTGGCCGAGCCCGGACAAGTCGTTGCCGCCGGCCAGACCGTGGTCCGGCTGGCCCGTTCCGGCCCGCGCGAAGCGACGATTCATCTGCCGGAAACCCTGCGCCCTGCGATCGGCTCGGTGGCGAAAGCCAGCCTCTATGGCGGCACTGCCATGAGCAACGGCAGCGCCAAGCTGCGGCAGCTGTCGAGCGCAGCCGATCCGCGCACCCGCACCTACGAAGCTCGCTACGTGCTCGATGGCGCATCCGCCGCCGCGCCGCTCGGTGCAACGGTGACCATCTACATCCCCGAACCTGCCGGCCAGTCCGCGATGCAGATCCCGCTCAGCGCCGTGTTCGACAACGGCAAGGGGCCGGGTGTCTGGGTCGTCGATGGCCAAAAGACCAATGAGCCGCAGGTGTCCTGGCGTCCCATCGTGCTGGCCGCGATCGAGGACGAGACCGCGACTCTGGCCAGCGGGCTGGCGGCCGGTGATCGCTTCGTCACGCTCGGGCCGCATCTGCTGCATCAGGGCGACAAGGTCCGGCTTGCTGCCGCGCCAGGAGCCGCCCAGTGAGCGGCTTCAATCTGTCGGCGCTGGCGGTTCGCGAACGCAGCGTCACGCTGTTCCTGATCATCGCGATTTCGCTGACCGGCCTGTTCGCCTTCCTGAAGCTGGGCCGTGCTGAAGATCCGGGTTTCACGATCAAGGTGCTGACCGTGGTCACGGCCTGGCCCGGCGCCACCGCGCAGGAAATGCAGGACCTGGTCGCCGAGCCGCTGGAAAAGCGGATGCAGGAGTTGAAGTGGTACGACCGCGCCGAAACCTTCACCCGGCCCGGCCTCGCATTCATGACCGTGACCCTGAAGGATTCGACGCCGCCACTGACCGTGCCGGATGAGTTCTACGAGGCACGCAAGAAGCTCGGCGACGAAGCGGCCAAGCTGCCGCGCGGCGTCGCTGGCCCGTTCATCAACGCCGACTATGCGGATGTCTCGTTCGCGCTCTACGCACTGAAGGCCAAGGGCGAGCCACAACGGCTGCTGGTGCGCGAGGCAGAAACGCTGCGTCAGCGCCTGCTGCACGTGCCGGGCGTGAAGAAGATCAACATCATCGGCGAGCGGCCGGAGCGGATCTTCGTCGAGTTTTCCTACGCGCGCCTCGCCAACCTCGGCGTCTCGGCGCGCGACATCTTCAAGGCGCTCAACGATCAGAACCTGGTGACGCCGGCCGGCTCGATCGATACCGCAGGGCCGCAGGTGCTGGTTCGTCTCGATGGTGGCTTCGATGATCTGCAGAAGATCCGCGACACGCCGATCATCGCTGCCGGCCGCAGCCTGAAGCTGTCCGACATCGCCGAAGTGAAGCGCGGCTACGAAGACCCCGCCAGCTTCCTGATCCGCAACGATGGCGAGCCCGCGCTACTGCTCGGCGTGGTGATGAAGGAGCGCTACAACGGCCTGCTGCTGGGCGCGGATCTGGCCAAGGAAGCCAAGGCGATCTCGAGCGAGATGCCGCTGGGGCTGTCGTTCACCAAGATCACCGACCAGTCAGTGAATATCGAGGAGGCCTACGACGAATTCATGCTCAAGTTCTTCGTTGCGCTCGTGGTGGTCATCGTGGTTTGCCTGGTCAGTATGGGTTGGCGGGCAGGCTTGGTGGTCGCGGCGGCAGTACCGCTGACCCTGGCCGGCGTCTTCATCGTCATGCTGGCCACCGGACGGGATTTCGATCGCATCACGCTGGGCGCGCTGATCCTGTCGCTGGGCCTACTGGTGGACGACGCGATCATCGTCATCGAAGCCATGATCGTGAAGATGGAAGAAGGTCTGGACCGCGTCGTCGCCTCGACCTACGTCTGGAACCACACTGCCGCACCGATGCTGGCCGGCACGCTGGTCACCGCGATCGGGCTGATGCCGGTGGGCTTTGCCAAGTCCGGCGCCGGCGAATATGCCGGCAACATCATCTGGGTGGTGAGCTTCGCGTTGCTGACGTCGTGGGTCATTGCCGTCGGCTTCACGCCTTACATCGGCGTCAAGCTGCTGCCAGCCATCAGGAAGGTCGAAGGCGGGCACGCCGCGATCTACGGCACGCCGCGCTACCGGCGCCTGCGCGCGATGATCGTCGGCACGATCCGGCACAAGAAGAAGGTCGCAGCCGCGGTGCTGGCCAGCCTGTTCGCCGCGGTATTCCTGCTGGGCTTCGCCAAGAAGCAGTTCTTCCCGATCTCCGATCGTCCGGAAGTGTTCGTCGAAGTGCAGATGCCCGAAGGCAGCAGCATCGAGTCGACCAGTGCCGCGGTCGAGAAGATGGAAGCCTGGCTGCGCCAGCAGCCCGAGACCAAAATCGTCACCAGCTATATCGGCCAGGGCGCTCCGCGTTTCTATCTGGCGATCTCGCCGGAACTGCCGGACCCCTCGTTCGCCAAGATCGTGGTGCTCACCGAAAATCCGGAAGCACGCGAGATCCTCAAGCGCCGTGTCCGCGAGGTCGCCATGCAGGGGCTGGTGCCTGAAGCACGCATTCGCGCGACGCAGATTGTGTTCGGGCCGTATTCGCCTTTTCCGGTGGCCTTCCGGGTGATGGGGCCGGAGGAGGGTCAGGTACGCGAGATCGCCGAGAAGGTGCGCGGCGTGATGCTGGCCAATACCTCGATGCGTCAGGTCAACACCAACTGGAGTGAGCGCGTGCCGGTCCTGCACTTCGTGCTCGACCAGGAACGCCTCGCCGCCATCGGCCTGAGCTCGCACGATGCTTCCGAGCAGTTGCAGTTCCTGCTGAGCGGTGTGCCGGTGACGCAGATCCGCGAGGACATCCGCTCGGTGGAGGTGGTGGCGCGTAGTGCAGGTCCCGAGCGCCTCGACCCCGCCAAGCTCGGCGCTTTCACGCTGACCGGTGTCGCCGGCCAGCGTGTGCCGCTGGATCAGATCGGCAAGATCGAAGTACGCATGGAAAATCCGATCCAGCATCGGCGCGATCGGTTGACCACGATCACGGTGCGCGGCGACATCGGTGAAGAGTTCCAGCCGCCAGAGATTTCGCTGCAGGTGATCAAGGCCATCGCGCCGATCGTGGCGACGTTGCCGAGCGGCTACAAGATCGAGACCGCCGCCGCGCTGGAAGAAGCCGGCAAGGCCAATGCGGCGCTTGCTGCCGTGTTTCCGATCATGCTGATCCTGCTGACCATCGTGATCATCTTCCAGGTGCGTTCGATCGCCGCGATGGCGATGGTGCTGCTGACAGCGCCGCTGGCGCTGGTCGGCGTGGCGCCGACCCTGCTGCTGTTCAACCAGTCCTTCGGCTTCAACACGATCATCGGCTTGATCGGTCTGGCCGGCATCATCATGCGCAACACGCTGATCCTGATCGGGCAGATCCACAGCAACGAGCACGAGGGCCTTGATCCCTTCCACGCCCTGGTCGAGGCGACCGTGCAGCGCTCGCGGCCGGTCATCCTCACGGCCCTGGCCGCGGTGTTCGCCTTCATTCCGCTGACCTTCTCGGTGTTCTGGGGCTCGCTGGCCTTCACCCTGATCGGCGGGACCATCGGCGGCACCGTGCTGACCCTGGTGTTCCTGCCGGCGCTGTACGCGATCTGGTTCCGGATCAAGCCGGACGCGAGCCAGCCCGAGCATCAGCCCGCATCACTTTCCAACCGAGGTCTCGCATGAACGACATGATCGAACTGCATGGCGCCCGCACCGGCAACTGCTTCCGCGTCGCGATCGCGCTGGAAGAAACCGGCCTGGCCTATCGCGTGGTGCTTGTCGATCTCGCCAATGGCGAGCATCAACGCCCGGAACATCTGGCGCTGAACCCGGCCGGCAAGGTGCCGACCATCGTCGCCAGCCTGCGGGGCGGGCAGCGCCTGGTGCTGTCCCAATCGAATGCGATCCAACTGCACCTGGCCGAGCGCGCGCCGGGTCGGTTGCTTCCGGAAGCCGATCCCGCGCGAGCCCTGGCGCTGGAGCGCTACCTGTACTTCGTCACCGACGTCATCGCGCCCAGCCACTCGGGGTTCTCTCTGAGCCGCGTACCGGCCAGCGGCAATGGCGCTGAACTGCTGAATCAGCGCTCGCTGGACGCGATCTACGCCGCGGATCACATGGTCGGCCCATCAGGCTTCATCAGCGGCGACCGCTTCGGCCTGGCCGACATCGCCGCCTTGACCATGCTGCTGTCCGTCGAACAGAAGCTGGACTGGGCGCGTATTCCTCGTCTTCAGCGTTGGCTCGAAACGGTGCGGACGCGGCCCGCCGTCATCCGCGGTTTCAAGGCCTTCGATCCGAGTTGAGAGGACTGCCGCCACGCTCCATCAAGCGCACCAGTGCATACAGCGCGCGATTGACCGGCGTCGGCACCTGCAGCCGCGCGCCGGTCTTCACGATGTAGCCATTGAGGTGCTCGATCTCGCTGGGTCGGCCGGCGGCGAGGTCCTGCGCGGTCGAGGAATACTGCGTGGCCATCGATTCGGCGATCTTCCCGATCGCGATGCGCGGATCGCTGTTCACGCGAATGCCGGCAGCGGCGGCAACGGCCAGGCACTCGGCAGCGACATCGTGCATCACCTGGAGCACCTGATCGCGTTTGACCAGTTCGCCGTAAGGCAGCTGCGGAATCGCCGACAGGGCATTGAACGCGCAGTTGATGATCAGCTTGTCCCAGAGTGCGGCGAGCACATCGTCGGAGACCGCCGTTGGAATGCTTGCCGCAGTCAGCAGCGCGGCGATCTCCGGGCTGCGCGCCGAGGCACCGATCAGCAGATCGCCACGGCCGTGATGACGGACATGACCCGGTCCTGCCATTTCCACTGCCACGTAGACCACGGCAGGAATGACCGGCCTGTCGAGCACCTGGGCGAGGCGATCGGCATTGTCGACGCCGTTCTGAAGGCTCAGCACGATCGCGTCCTCAGCGAGGTGCGGCGCCAATTCGCGGCCAGCGCTTTCGGTGTCACCGGATTTGACGCAGACCAGCACCAGCTCCGCGTCCGCCGCTGCTGCGGGTGAGACCGTTGCCCGGACCGGTAGGCGCTCCGAGAACGCCGCCGTCTCCAGGTTCAGGCCATCCCGATTGATGACCTCGACGTGCCGCTGCCGGCCCACCAGCGTGACCGGATGCCCGGCTCGCGCCAGCATCGCGCCGTAGTAGCAACCCACTGCACCTGCGCCCATCACCAGGGTCTTCATTGCTGCTCTGCCTTGCTGTTCGCCGCGATCATGCATCAGCTCGCAGCCCAGGCGCAGATGCCCTCATTGCTTCTGCTCACCGGTGGGGAAGGCCGCCATATCCATCCACATCGCGCCCCAGATATGGCCGTCCGGGTCTGCCATGTCCCGGCCGTACATGAAGCCGTGATCCTGAACCGGATTGATGTCGCCGGTTCCGCCATTCGCGGCGGCTGCTGCGTTCATCGCGTCGACCGATTCACGACTGTCCAAGGTGAGGGCGAGTGACACTTCGCTCGATGTTGACGGTGGGATAGGGCGAGTCGTGAAGGTGCGCCACTTCGCGTGGGTGAGCAGCATCACGCCGATCGTCTCGCTCCAGACCATGCAGGCAGCCGTATCGTCCGTGAACTGCGGGTTGTTCACGAAACCGAGGGCCTTGTAGAAGCTCATCGACGCAGCGAGATCGGTGACGGGCAGGCTTACGAAAATCATCTTGGTCATGCTGCTTCTCCTGTGGGTTGAGGGTGGCAACCATCTGGGTTGTCTTCTGTACGACGAACCACCCTTGGGGATTTCGACAGGCGTGGAGCAATTATTTTCGTTCTCCCGCCAGGAACCGCTCGATGGCATCGAGGACCCTGCTGTCAGGGCCGTGCCATCAATGAGCAGACGGTATATTCCACGGTGATTGAAGACAGCGACGGCTTTCCCCGAGCCCCTGAACCGAAGGCGCAGCGTTTCATGCAACTGACCATCAAGCACCGCACGCGCTACCAGTACGCGCGGGCGATCACGCTGCAGCCGCACCAGCTCATCATCACCCCGCGCGACAGCGGCGAACTGTTCACGGTGCGTCGGTCGCTGGAGTTCGTGCCGCCAGCGGAAGTCAGCTGGAGTGCGGACGTATTCGGCAATCTGATCGCGACGGCGACCTTCACTGAGCCGACCCGGGAACTGACCATCACCAGCGAAACAGTGGTCGAGCACACGGCGCCGGAATGGCCGATCTTCGCGATCTCGCCGGATGCCCACAGCTATCCGTTTGCCTACTCGCTCGACGATGTCGTTGATCTGGGTGCGCTTGCCCAGCCGGACTGGCTGACGCCTGATCCACAGCGCGTGGGCGCCTGGGCGCGTGGCTTTGTGTCGGCACTGCAGACCGACAGCCTGTCCCTGCTCAAGGACCTCAACGCCGGCGTGCTGGGCGACGTTCGCTATCGCGTTCGTGATGAGGAGGGGACGCAGTCACCTTCCAGCACATTGGAGCTGGGCAGTGGCTCGTGTCGCGATATCGCGGCGCTGTTCATCGAGGCAGCGCGCCATCTGGGATTCGGCGCCCGTGCGGTGTCGGGCTATCTCTTCGATCCGGATCAGAAGGACGAGGACGCTGGCTCCACGCATGCCTGGGCGGAAGTGTATTTGCCCGGCGCCGGCTGGATTGCCTTCGATCCGTCGAATCAAAGAGTCGGCGGCAGTCAGCTCGTGCCGGTCGCGTTCGCTCGCCTCAACCGGCAGATCATGCCGGTGACCGGCGGCTATATCGGCACGCCGGAAGACTTCGAGCAGATGGATGTCTCCGTCAGCGTCAGAGCCAGCGCGTTTTCGATTTAAACGCACACATAAAATCCGTCATTCCCGCGCAGGCGGGAAGGTGGATTCACATTTGAAATGCAACAGTTTGGCGAAAGCTTCGGCAGGCGTTTTGAAGCCGAGGCATTTACGCGGGGTGTGATTGTAGAGAAGTGCGATCTGACGGAAGTCGAGGGCGGTGAGGGTGTTCAGATCGGTTTTGCGAGGCAGGAAACGGCGCAGGCGGCCGTTGGCATTTTCGATGCCGCCTTTCTGCCAGGGCGCATGGGGATCGCAGAAGAAGGTTTTGATCTTGAGGGGTTGATGCAGGGTGTAGTGCTGGGCGAACTCAGTGCCGTTGTCGAAGGTCAGGGTGCGGCGCAGGTGGGCGGGTAGCGGAGCCAGCAAGGCTTTGAGGGTCTGCGCCAGCGGTTCGGCGGCTTTGCTGGCGAGGGGTACCACGGCGGTCAGGCGGGTGCGCCGCTCGTGCAGGGTCAGGACTGCTTGGCCGTAGCGAGAGAACAGCATCAGATCGGCTTCCCAGTGTCCGGGCTGTTGGCGGGTTTCGGCCTTTGCCGGACGTTTCTCAATGGAAACGCGGTGTTGGATGTGATGGACCGAAGAGCCGCCCTGCTTGCCACGACGGCCGCGCTGGCTTTTTCCACGCGGTAGGTAGTGCCGCCGCGCGTAGTCCTTGGTGCGGGCGATCTGGGCGGCGAT
>NZ_CAISIQ010000561.1 GCF_903885465.1 uncultured Nevskia sp. | reverse complement strand
TGCGCGCGATCGCCTCGGCATTGCCGGACTTCGCAAGCTTGCTGGAGCGCTCCAGCGCCTTGGTCACGCGCTCGAGATCGGCGAGCGCGAGCTCGGTGCCGATGACCTCGATGTCGCGGATCGGATCGACGCTGTCCATCACGTGGATGACGTCATCGTTCTCGAAGCAGCGCACGACGTGCGCGATCGCATCGGTATCGCGGATGTGCGACAGAAAGGCGTTGCCCTTGCCCTTGCCTTCGGCGGCACCTTCGACCAGACCGGCGATGTCGACGAACTCGACGGTGGCCGGCAGGATCTTCAGCGGCTTGACGATCGCAGCCAGCGCCTCGAGGCGCGGATCAGGCACGCCGACCACGCCGACGTTCGGATCGATGGTGCAGAACGGATAGTTCTCGGCAGCGATCTGCGCCTTGGTCAGCGCATTGAACAAAGTCGACTTGCCGACGTTCGGGAGACCGACGATGCCGCATTGAATGCCCATGGTTTCGAATCCTGTGTGCGGCGTGATTACAACTTGGAAGGGGGCTTGGAAAGGGGCGCGGCTGGCGGCGCGCTGTGCAGCTTTTGCATGGCTTTTTCCAGCGTCTGGTCGAGCCAGACCGGTATCGCGTTCATCGCGTCGATCAGACCGTCGCGGATCAGTTTGTCATCGGCACTGTTCGGCCTGCCGAGCACATAGCCGAGCACCTGATCCTTGGTGCCTGGATGACCGATGCCGATGCGCAGGCGCAGGTACTCCTCGCCCAGATGCTGATGCACGCTTCTCAAACCGTTATGACCACCGTGGCCGCCGGCGCGCTTGAGCTTCAGGGTGCCGACCGGCAGATCGAGTTCATCGTGAGCGACCAGGATGTCGCCGGGCGCGATCTTGTAGAACGCCGCCAGCGGCTGGATGGCTTCGCCGCTCTTGTTCATGAAGGTCATCGGCTTGAGCAGCAGCACCTCATCGTTGCCGATGCGGATACGCGCCACTTCGCCCTTGAACTTCGGCTCGCTGCGAAAACTGCCGCGATACGCCGCAGCCAGCGCGTCGACAAACCAGAAACCGGTGTTGTGTCGCGTGCGCTCGTATTCCGCACCCGGGTTGCCGAGTCCGACGATGGCACGCAGGCGCTGTTCCGACATCGCTCTCGTCTCATGAAAAACCCGCCCGTTCGGCTGGCGAACGGACGGGTTGTTTGCTGCCGGGACGGGGACCGTCCCGAAGCCTTACTTCTTCTTCGCAGGGGCAGCCTTGGTGGCAGCCGCCGGCGCAGGCGCCTTCGCGGCAGCCTTGGCCTTGCCGACCGCGGCCGGCGTTGCAGCGGCAGCCTTGGCGGCGTCCTCAGCCAGTTCTTCTTCGGTCGGCAGACGCGGCAGATGCACGGCGGCGACCGAAATGTCGTTGCCACGCACCAGTTCGACGAACTGCACGCCTTCGCCCAGGGTCAGCTGCGACAGATGCACGGCGTCGTTGAGGTTCAGCTCGGACAGATCGACTTCGATGAACTCCGGCAGGTCCTTCGGCAGGCACTCGACTTCGACCTGGATCTGCTGATGTTCGACGATGCCGCCGCCGGTCTTCACGCCAGGGGCCACGTCGCCGCCCTTGAAGTGCAGCGGGATGTGCATGCGCAGCAGCACATTGGCGAGCACGCGCTGGAGATCCATATGCATCACGTCGTTGCGCACCGGGTGGCGGTGCAGATCCTTCAGCACGGCCTTTTCGGCCTTGCCGGCGATTTCGACGTTGAGGATCGCCGAGTAGAAGGCCTCGTGCTTCAGGCTCTTCATCAGCTCGTTGGCGCTGACCTGGATGGCCTGCGGATTCTCGGTGCCACCGTAAATGATGGCGGGTACCTTACCCTCGCGACGCAGGCGGCGGCTCGCACCCTTCCCGTGCATCGTGCGGACTTCGGCACTGATGGCAAATGACTGTTTCATGTGAATCTCCGGGTATTACAACAAAAGCCGCGTCCGCGACCAGACGCAGCGAGCCGCGCACTATACAGAGGCCGGGCGCCGCCTGCCAGACGGGTGGAAATGGGTCCGGCGACGCTTGTCCGGCGGCGATCAGACCACTTCGATGATCAATTTCCCGAAGTTTTCGCCGCGGAACAGCTTCAGCAGGGTGTCCGGAAACTGCTCGATGCCCGGCACGATGTCCTCGCGCGACACATATCGCCCTTCGCGCATCCAGCCGGCAATCGCGGTGATCGCTTCCGGATAACGATCGGCCCAATCGAAGACGACGATGCCTTCCATCCGCGCCCGGTTGACCAGCAGCGACAGGTAGTTCTTCGGCCCGGCGATCGGCGTGGTGTTGTTGTACTGGGAGATTGCGCCGCAGACGATGATCCGGGCACGCATGCGCAGGCGGGCCATCACCGCGTCGAGGATGTCGCCGCCGACATTGTCGAAGTAGATGTCGACACCATCCGGGCAGTGCTTGGCCAGGCCGGGAAGATCGGCCCGCGCTTGTAGTCGATGCAGGCATCGAAGCCGAGTTCCTTGACGACGAAATCGCACTTCGCATCACCGCCGGCGATGCCGACGACCTTGCAGCCCATGATCTTGGCGACCTGGCCGACCACCTGGCCAACCGCGCCAGCCGCCGCCGACACCACCACGGTTTCGCCGGCTTTGGGCTGGCCGACATCGAGCAGGCCGAAGTAGCCGGTCATGCCCGGCATACCGAGCGCGTTCAGCCAGGTCGGCAGCGGCGCGGCGGTCGGATCGACCTTGCTCAGGCCACGGCCGTCGGAAATCGCATAGGCCTGCACGCCCTGGGTGCCGGTGACCCAGTCGCCGACCGCGAAGCCGGCGTGCTTCGAGGCGATCACTTCGCCAAGCGTGCCGGCGCGCATCACGTCGCCGATCGCTACCGGCTTGATGTAGCTCTTGCCCTCGTTCATCCAGCCACGCATCGCCGGGTCGAGCGAGATGTAGCGGATCTTGATCAGCAGTTCGCCGTCCTGCGGTGCGGGCACGGTGGCGGTTTCGTACAGCCAGTCGCTGGCCTTGGGCAGACCGAAGGGACGGGCGGCAAGCCGGTAGAGACGGTTGACGAGATCGGGCATGGCGGAGGACATCGGGCACCTCGGAAGATGACAAGGACGTTGGCGGGATTGTCCATGATCCGGCGCGAACCTTGCTCGTCTGATTCATTGGTCACTGTTGACGGCCGTAGACTCCAGCCATACTTCTATAAAGAGACGCTCATGCTCCTGCCTGTGTTCCGGTGGACTGCGGCCGCTGCCGTACTGCTGATGTCCGTTGCTGTTGCGGCGGAGGCCGCCGATGAAGAGCCATCCGCGACGCAGGGGCGCATCGCGGTGCTGGCCGATCTGCGCGATGCCGCGCTGCGCAGCGATTACGCGATGGATCAACTGACCGTGCTCAGCGACACCATCGGCCCGCGCCTCAGTGGATCGAAGCAGGCCGCCGCGGCCGTGACCCTGGTTGCCGATGCGATGCGGGCGCTGGGTGCCAAGGTGAGCCTGGAGCCAGTCAAGGTGCCGCATTGGGTGCGTGGCGAGGAGCGTGCGGAGCTCGTCGATTATCCAGGCCGACCGGAAGGCATCAGCCAGCGCATCGTGCTGGCAGCGCTCGGCGGTTCGACGGCGACACCGGGCAAAGGTCTGAAACGGGAAGTGCTGGTGATCCACAGCCTCGCCGAATTGAGCCTCAACGAAGCCCGGGTGCGCGACCGCATCGTGCTGATCAGCGTGCCATTCGACCAGAGCCTGGCCGACAACGATCAGGCCGGTGCCGCCTATGTACAGGGCTTGGTGCCGCGTCTCCGGGGCCCGGCCGCCGCGGCGAAACTGGGCGCGGCAGCGGTGCTGGTGCGCGCGATCGGCGGTGCTCATTATCGTCAGGTGCATGCCGGCGACACACGTTGGGAAGAAGGTGGCCGGCGGATTCCGGCCGCGGCGGTGACCGTCGAAGACGCGCTGCTGATCGAGAGGCTGGCCGCGAAAGGGCCGGTGACCATGCAGCTGCTGTTGACGCCGAAAACCCTGCCGGACGCCGACAGCTACAACGTGATCGCCGATTGGCCAGGCCGCGAGCGGCCGGACGAAGTGGTCGTCGTCTCCGGCCATCTCGATTCCTGGGATCTCGGCACCGGCGCGATCGACGACGGTGCCGGCGTCGTCGTCGCGATGGCGACTCTCAAGCTGATCAAGGATCTCGGCCTGCAACCCCGAAGGACGATCCGTTTCGTCGCCTTCATGAATGAGGAGAACGGCCTGCGCGGCTCGGCGGCCCATTTCGCGGCGCACAAGGACCAGCTTGCCAAGCAGATCGCGGTGATCGAAAGCGATACCGGGGCAGGGCGGCCGCTTGGCCTCGACGCCAGAGTCACGCCGGCATCGATGGCGCGCCTGGAGCCGCTCAAACAGGTGCTGAGTTCGATAGGCGCGCCGGTGATCGATCGCAGCGATCGTTCGGTGGCTGCCGATATTTCACCCTTGCAGGACGCTGGGGTGCCCGGCTTCCAGCCGAAACTCGATACCCGTCATTACTTCGATTACCACCACAGCGGTGCGGATACGCTCGACAAGGTGGAGCCGGAGAATCTGCGCCGTAATGTCGCGGTGACGGCGGCGCTGACTTGGTGGCTGGCCGATATGCCGGAGCCGCTGGAGCGTCTACCGGTCGCTCCGTAGTGGAGTCTTGAACAGACCCTAATGCGCGGTGCGCGCGTGCCAGCGCTGCAGCGTTTCGATATCGACTTGTGTTGCCGTATCGGTATCACCGGCAATGCACATGAACGCAGCCGTCGGAGTGCCGAGATCGGACAGCACGACGGCTGCATCACTGAAATCCTGATCTTCGGTATAAGGATTGACGGTGATGATGGTGGTCAAGCCAGCGCCTCGTGCGGCGCGCAATCCATTTTCCGAATCCTCGAACGCCAGGCAGGCCGAGGCCGGCAACTGCAACTGTTCAAGCACCCATCGATAAATGTCCGGCGCCGGCTTCTTGGCCGGTACGACATCACCAGCACCGATCACTTCGAACCAGGCGCTGCTGCCCGGTGCCAGTGAATGCTCGAGCAGGATCGCGACGTTTTCCGGCGTAGTCGTAGTGGCAATCGCCAGGCGCAGGCCGGCAGCGCGAGCTTCGGCAATCAGCCGAGCAACACCGGGCCGCAGCGGCAAGGCACCGCCCACCACGAGTTTCAGATAAAGCGTGGTTTTCGCCTTGTGCAACTGAGCGATGCGCTCGTCGATACCCGCCTCATCCAGCAGCGCTGGATGACTTTGCGACAGGTAATAGCGGATGCGTTCCTTGCCGCCGGTGACTGCCAGCAACTCACCGTAGCGCGCCACATCCCAATGCCAGTCCAGTCCCGCTGCCTCGAACGCGCCATTGAAAGCGATTCGGTGCCCGTCTTGTTCGGTGTCGGC
>NZ_CAISIQ010000560.1 GCF_903885465.1 uncultured Nevskia sp. | reverse complement strand
TCTTCCGCCGCTTCTTCGAAAACCCGGATGGCCAGGGTGGCCCTGGCCAGCAGGCACCGCAGGAGCGTGAAGCTCCGCAGGCGATCGGCTCTGGCGTGATCGTCGATGCCGCCAAGGGCTACGTGATCACCAACAACCACGTGGTGGCCGATGCCGAAAAGATCACCGTGCGCCTGTCCGATGATCGCGAACTATCGGCCAAGCTGGTCGGCACCGATCCGGACACCGATCTCGCCGTGCTGCAGATCGAGGCGAAGAACCTGAAGGCATTGGTGATCGCCGACAGCGACAAGCTCGAAGTCGGCGATTTCGTGGTCGCCATCGGCTCGCCGTTCGGCCTGCGCCAGACGGTGACCTCGGGCATCGTCTCCGGCCTTGGCCGTCAGGGCCTGGGCGAAGGTTATGAAGACTTCATTCAGACCGATGCCTCGATCAACCCGGGCAACTCCGGCGGCGCGCTGGTCAACCTCCGCGGCGAACTGATCGGCATCAACAGCCAGATCCTGTCGCGCTCGGGTGGCAACATCGGCATCGGCTTCGCGATCCCGACCAATCTGGTCAAGAGCGTGATGGCGCAGCTGATCGAGAATGGTTCGGTGGTGCGTGGCCGCATCGGCATCCAGGGCGGCCAGGAACTGACGCCGGAACTGGCCAAGGCCTTCAACGTGCCGGATGGCAAGGGCGCGCTGATCGGCAAGGTGGCACCGGATTCGCCGGCCTCGAAGGGCGGCCTGCAGGACGGCGACATCGTCATCGAAGCGAACGGCAAGGCGGTCAAGGATTTCGCCCAGCTGCGCTACATGGTCGGCCTGCTGCGGGTGGGCGACAAGGTGGCGATGAAGATCCTCCGTGACGGCAAGCCGAAGGACGTGACCGTCACCGTCGGCAAGAACGTCGACAACGA
Organism: uncultured Nevskia sp.; assembly: GCF_903885465.1. Lineage (GTDB taxonomy): Bacteria > Pseudomonadota > Gammaproteobacteria > Nevskiales > Nevskiaceae > Nevskia. Next base: position 8,108 of record NZ_CAISIQ010000560.1, on the reverse strand, counting down.
CAAGACGGCCTCGTCCGAGAAGCTGCACCCGGCACTGGTCGGTGCCACGTTCGGCGCGCTGACCGGCGCTACCGGCGAAGCGGCCAAGACCGCCGGCGTCAAGGGCGTGCAGGTGCTGACGGTCGATCCGCGCTCGGTGGCCGCGAAGAATGGCCTGCGTCCGAACGACATCATCCTCGGCGTCAATCGCCGGCCGGTGACCACTGTCGCCGAGTTCGAGCGCCTGGCTGCGCAGAAGGATGGTCAGTTGCTGATGCAGGTGCTCAGAGGCCAGACCGCGTTCTTCGTGATTCTGGAGCCGTAACGGCTACGCGTCACCGAGTGGTCTGAGTCGCCTATAACGCGGGCGTGTCGCAAGGCACGCCCGCGTTATACTTTTTGCCATCCATCCCCGCGTACGGCCATGCTCCCCAGCGAAGTCGCCCAGTTGGAAGCGCGCGTGCAGCGCCTGATTGCAGCCTGGAGGCAGGAACGCCTGGAAAAGAAGCGGGCGTTGCAGGAGCGGGATCGGCTGCTGGCACTGAATGCCGAGCTGAAACGTCGTATCGAAGGCATCGTCGAGCGCATTCGCGTCATCGAATCGGATCCCAATAGCTGAGCCCGGAGGAAAGATGAGCAAAGCTGCCGACAAGAATGACCCGATGACCGTCACCGTGCGGATCATGGCCCGCGAATACGCGGTGACCTGCCCGCCGGACGAGCACGATGGCCTCGTCGCCTCGGCCGACTACCTCAACGAGCGGATGACCGCGATCCGCCGCCGTGGCAAGGCACTCGGTGCCGAGCGCATCGCGGTGATGACAGCACTGAATCTCGCCCGTGAACTGCTCGCGCTGAAGGGCGATCCGTCGCTGCTCAAGCCCGATCAGGAAAGCCTCGACCGGCTCAAGCAGATGTCGTCCGACATCGACCAGACGCTCGACCAGGCCGAGGAAACGAAAGCCCGGTGACGAGCCGCTGAACGGTCGGCTTCAAGGGGTCGATGAATGTCATCAAGCACCCTTGAAAACAGAGCGTTCGTGCTAATGTTTGTCTGTGTCTCCTGCAGTGTTCGATGTCTGTCAGGAACCCTTGAGCCTAATTGCAATGCAAAGGGAGCCTCAACAGCGTAGGGAGTGCAGGCCCGCCTTGCAGCGGGAAGCCCGAATACATTGTCCGGCCCCCACTTGAGACCTCCGTCTAAAGGTCACGACGGATGACGGCACAGGTGGGAGACACCCTTCTTTCTTCCGCAGCGCGCAAAGCCGCGCTGCGACGGCAGCTGCGGCAAGCCCGCGCTGCACTCCCGCAAGCACAGCGCATCAGCGCCGCCCGGCGTGCCATGCGCTTGCTGCTGCGCGAGCTTCCGCCTCGCTGTCGCATCGCGATCTATCTGTCGGTGCGCTCGGAGCTGTCGACCACGCCGCTGCGCGCTGCTCTCGCACGCGCCGACCACCAGGTCTTCGTGCCGCTGACGATGCGCGACTGGCGCCTGCGTTTCGTCCCGCTCGATTGCAATACGGTGCTGCGCAAGCGTGGCCCGCTGCAGTTGCCGGAACCGGTCTCGCGGCGACATCTGAAAACAGCGCGCGCCTTCGACGTGATCCTGGTGCCGCTGCTCGGCTTCGATGCCGACGGTGGCCGTCTCGGCAACGGTGGCGGCTATTACGATCGCGCCCTCGCCGGCTCGCGCATCGGCCGTAAGCCGCAGCGCATCGGCTACGCTTATGCCCTGCAGGAAGTCGGCGAATTGCCGATCGAAGCTTTCGATGTGCGGCTCGATGCCGTGGTCACCGAACGCGGCCTGCGCCGCTTCCCTCAACGCCAAACCGACTGACGATGAACTACTGGCTGATGAAGTCCGAACCGGACTGCTTCTCGATCGACGACCTCAAATCCCGCCCGAAGAAGACCGAGGCCTGGGATGGCGTGCGCAACTACCAGGCGCGCAACTTCATGCGCGATGGCATGAAGGTCGGCGACGGCGTGTTCTTCTATCACTCGAACTGCGAAGTCCCCGGCATTGTCGGCCTCGCGACGATCGCGTCGACCGCCTATCCGGACCCGACGCAGTTCATCAAGGATCACGAACACTACGATCCGACCGCCAAACCCGAGGAGCCGCGCTGGCTGCTGGTCGACGTCAAGTACCAGCGCAAGCTGAAACGGACCATCTCGCTCGCCGAGCTGAAAGCCAGGGAGGCCGACATGCCCGGTTTCCAGCTGCTGATGAAGGGCAACCGGCTATCGATCATTCCGGTGCGCAAGGAGCACTGGGATTACGTGCTGGCGCTCGAATAGCACCTCAGCCTCATCAGCCGGCAATGAACAGCCGGTAGGCCGGATTCTCGCTTTCATCGTGATACTCGTAGCCGAGCGCGTCGAGCGCGCGGCGGCAGTCGGCCCGTTCCTTCTTCGGCACCTGCAGGCCGCAGAGCACGCGACCGTAGGCAGCGCCGTGGTTGCGGTAGTGGAACAGCGAGATATTCCAGCGACTGCCGACCGCCTGCAGGAAATCCGCAAGCGCGCCCGGGCGCTCGGGGAACTCGAAGCGGTACAGGCGCTCGTCGTCGATGCCCGGCGCGCGACCGCCGACCATGTAACGGACATGGACCTTGGCCATCTCGTTGTCAGTGAGATCGGCCACCGCGTAGCCATCGGCACGCAACGCGTCGATGGTCGCATCGCGCGCCGCCTTGTCGTCGAAGTGCACGCCGGCAAACACGTGAGCCTGCTTGTTCGAGGCGTAGCGGTAGTTGAACTCGGTGACCGAGCGGCGACCGAGCTGTTTGAGGAAACGCTTGAAGCTGCCCGGCTGCTCGGGGATGGTGACGCCGAGCAGAGTCTCGCGGCCATCGCCGAGTTCGGCGCGCTCGGCGATGTGGCGCAGGCGGTCGAAGTTCAGATTGGCGCCGCTGATCGTCGCGACATAGGTCTTGCCGGTGTCGCCGGTCTGCGCCACCCACTTCTTGATGCCGGCGACAGCCAGCGCGCCGGCCGGTTCCGGCAGCGAGCGATTCTCGGCGAAGACGTCGCGGATCGCTGCGCAGATTTCGTCTGCGGATACGCGCAGGCAGGCATCGACGGTTTCGCGGCAGATCTTGAATGGTTCAGCACCAGCCTGACGCACGGCAACACCATCGGCGAACAAGCCCACCTGCGGCAGCTTGATCCGGCGGCCGGCTTCCAGCGCCTGGGCCATGCAGTCGGAATCGTCCGGCTCGACGCTGATCACCTTCACGCCCGGCCGCACCGCCTTCACCCAGGCGGCGATGCCGGCCAGCAGGCCGCCGCCGCCGGTGCAGACGAAGATCGCGTCGAGCGGACCATCGGCACCGATCTGTTCGAGGATTTCCTTGGCCACCGTGCCCTGCCCGGCGATCACTTCGGCATCGTCGTAGGGCGGGATCATGGTCAGGCTCTTCGCTTCGGCCAGTTCGACGGCATGCGCTGCAGCGTCGTCGAAGGCATCACCAAACAACACGATCTTGCCACCGAGCGCACGTACCGCATCCACCTTCACCGACGGCGTCGTACGCGGCATGACGATCCAGGCCGGGATGCCGAGGCGCTTGGCCGACAGCGCCACACCCTGGGCGTGGTTGCCGGCCGAAGCGCAGATCACGCCGCGGGCGCGCGAAGCTTCCGGCAGGTTGACGATGCGGTTGTAGGCGCCTCTGAGCTTGAACGAGCGGACGCTCTGGGTGTCCTCGCGCTTCAGCAGCACCTTGTTGTTCAAGCGGGCCGAAAGCTTCGGCGCCGGCTCCAGCGCCGAGACGATCGCCACGTCGTAAACCCGGGCGCGTTCGATGCGCGTCTTGTAGTCGGCGAGCAGACGATCGCGGTCGCCCTTGGCAGATTTGGGTAGCGGCTTGGAAGAAGATTCGGTCACGGCGTTGAACGCTCTGGTTTTCGGCGCCGGAGAAGGGCGCCAGTGCGGATACGAGGGTCGCGTATCATACCGTCCGCCCCGAAACCCCCTCCCCGACCTGTTCTCCATGGCCGTGACCGACAGCAACGCCAGCGCTCAGAATTCCGCCGACCGCATCGCCTTCATCGGCGGCGGCAACATGGCTGCGAGCCTGATCGGCGGACTGATCGCGGCGGGTCATCCGGCCGAGTTGATCCGCGTCTCCGAGCCGGAGGCCGATCGAGCTGCCGCGTTGCAGGAACGCTTCAGCCTGAAGCTGGCGAAGGACAACGTCGCTGCCGTCACCGGTGCAGACATCGTCGTGCTCGCCACCAAGCCGCAGCAGGTGGCCAGCGCCGTGCGCGGCCTGAAACTGGCCGTCGACACCACGCTGATCTCGATCTGCGCCGGCGTCCGCATCGCCAGCCTGCGCGAACTTCTTGGCGGTAGCGATTGGGCGGGAGCGATTATCCGCGCGATGCCGAATACGCCGGCGCTGGTCGGCGCTGGCATCACCGGCCTGCATGCCAGCGACAACGCCACGCCGCGCGCGCGGATGCAGGCGGAAACCGTGCTTGCCGCGGCTGGCCAGGTGGTCTGGGTCGAACGCGAAGCGCTGATGGATGCGGTCACCGCGGTGTCGGGCAGCGGCCCGGCCTATTTCTTCCTGCTGACCGAAGCGATGGCCGAAGCCGGCGTGGCGCTCGGCCTGTCGCCGGAAGACGCGAAGAAGCTGGCGCTGCAGACCTTCATCGGCGCCGCCAAGATGGCTGCCGGCGAAGGCACTGACGTCGCCACCTTGCGCGCCAACGTCACCTCGAAAGGCGGCACCACGCAGGCGGCGCTGGAAAGCCTTGAAGCCGCCGGATTCCGCCTCATGCTGAATACGGCGCTGAAGGCCGCGGATAGCCGTGGCGCCCAGCTAGGCGATGAACTCGCCGCCACCATCTGACCCCCATCTGACCCACCATCTGACCGAGGGCCTGGACCATCATCAACGTCATCTACAGCCTGTTCACGACGCTGCTCGATCTGCTGCTCTGCGTCTTCCTGCTGCGAGTCATGCTGCAGCTGGTGCGGGCCAATTTCTATAACCCGATCTCGCAACTGATCTGGAAGCTGACCCAGCCGGTGACCCAGCCACTGGTCCGCTTCATCCCGCGCATCCGCAACATCGACACGCCGGCGGTACTGGTGCTGGCGGTGATCGCGGTGCTCGATATCGCCATCGTCGGCAGCCTGTACGGACAAAGCGTCGGCACTGGCCAGATGTTCTGGCTGGCGCTGCTGAAAGTGATCAGCCTCGGTCTGCGCGTGTTCACCTTGTGCCTGCTGGTGGTGACGATCCTGTCTTGGGTCGGCCCCGGCGTTTCGAACCCGGCGGCGAACGTGCTGTGGAGCCTGACCGAGCCGGTGCTGAAACCGGTGCGCCGGGTGATCCCGCTGGTCGCGGGGCTGGACCTGTCGGCGATCCCGGTGATGATCGTCTTCCAGGCGCTGGACAGCTGGCTGCGCGCGCTGCTCGGCCTGTTCCACTGAGATGGTGCCCGAAGTGCTGAGCCAGCCCGCCGAGGCTGGCGGATCGGTCGGCATCGTCACGCCGCAGACCATCGTCATCGACACGCCGTTGCTGCTCGCCTGCGGCCGCAGCCTATCGCGCTTCGAGCTGGTCATCGAAACCTACGGCAGGCTCAACGCGGCGCGCAGCAACGCCGTGCTGATCTGCCACGCCTTGTCCGGCGACCATCACGCCGCCGGCTTCCATTCCGCCGATGACCGCAAGCCCGGCTGGTGGGATTCGGCGATCGGCCCTGGCAAGCCGATCGATACCGACAAGTTCTTCGTCGTCTGCCTGAACAACCTCGGCGGCTGCCGTGGCTCCACCGGCCCGACGACGATCAATCCGGAAACCGGCGCGCTCTGGGGCCCGGATTTCCCGATCGTCACCGTGCGCGACTGGGTCGCCTCGCAAGCGCTGCTGGCCGACCAGCTCGGCATCGACGCCTGGGCCGCCGTGATTGGCGGCAGCCTCGGCGGCATGCAGGTGATGCAGTGGACCATCGACTGCCCGACCCGCATCCGCCACGCGCTGGTGATTGCCGCAGCACCCCGCATCTCGGCGCAGAACATCGCCTTCAACGAGATCGCCCGCCAGGCGATCCTGTCCGATCCCGAGTTCCACGGCGGCCGTTACATCGAAGCCGGCGCCCGGCCCGAGCGCGGCCTGAAGCTGGCGCGGATGCTCGGCCACATCACCTATCTGTCCGATACCGCGATGCGCGCCCGCTTCGGCCGCATCCTTCGCGATGGCGATGGCCAGTACAACTTCAATTACGACGTCGAATTCGAAGTCGAAAGCTATCTGCGTCATCAGGGCAATTCGTTCGTCGACCGCTTCGACGGCAACACTTACCTGCTGATGACCAAAGCGCTGGACTACTTCGATCCGGCCCGCGAATACGGCGACGATCTGGCCGCCGCGTTCCGCCAGGCGCAAGCTAAATTCCTGGTGGTCAGCTTCTCCGTCGATTGGCGCTTCTCTCCGGCCCGCTCGCGGGAAATCGTCAACGCCCTGATCGCCGCTGGTCGCGACGTGAGCTACGCCCGCATCGATTCCCAGCTCGGCCACGACGACTTCCTGATGCCGATCCCGCAGTACCACGCGGTGCTGCGGAACTACCTCGATCGCGTCGCGCTGGAGGTGGGTTCGTGAGCCCGTCGCTGCGTCCTGATCTCGCCCTGATCAGCGACTGGATCGCGCCCGGCTCGAGAATTCTTGATCTCGGCTGCGGTGACGGCGCCCTGCTCGCCCATCTGGCCAGCACGCGCCAGGTGCGTGGTTATGGTCTTGAGATCGACGACGACAACGTCGCCAACTGCATCGCCGCCGGCATCAACGTGATCCAGGCCGACGTCGACGACGGCCTCGCCGAATTCGCCGACGGCTCCTTCGACTACGTGGTGATGACCCAAGCGCTGCAGGCGCTGGTACGGCCGGATCTGGTGCTCGCCGAAATGCTGCGGGTGGGCCGCGAAGTGATCGTCACCTTCCCGAACTTCGGTCACTGGCGCGTGCGCCTGGCCCTGCTCGGCGGCCATATGCCGCACACGCCGGCCTTGCCTGCCGAGTGGTACGACACCGAGAACATTCACCTCTGCACGCTGGCGGATTTCGAGGCCTTGTGTGCGAGTGCAAATTGGCAGGTGCTGGAGCGGGCCTTGCTGGATCGGCAGCATCGGGCGGGATTCAGTATCCGGACGGCGCCGAACTTGTTTTGCGAGATTGCGCTTTACAAGCTGCAGCGGCCGGGCTGAGGCCGGCCTTGCCGGGAGATGGCCCGTAGGTCGAGCCTCGCCCAACGCTTCTTCGCTGGATCTTCGGCTTGATAGCTCTGAATTCTCGTTGGCTGGCCACGCTCCCGAACCGGGCCATTGTCGGGCAAGGCCCGACCTACAAGCGGAGATCAGCCCTGGCCATCTCGCAACGATTCTTCCCTGCTCGCTTCGCCCGATACATCGCCTGGTCCGCCGCCAGAATCAATGGATCGCAGCCATCAGCGTGATCCGGGTAGAGCGCCACGCCGATGCTCGCACCGACCTCGATGATGTCCGGGCCATTCGGCGTCTGCAGCGGATAAGGGCGGCGCAGCTCGCGACCGATGCTTTCGCACAGGCGCATCGCTGCGCTGGCCGTGTCGATCACGCCTTCGAGGATCACGGCGAATTCATCGCCGCCCAGGCGCGATACGGTGTCTTCGTGACGCACCGAGCCGCGCAGGCGGCCGGCGATCGCTTTCAGCAGTTCGTCGCCGACCTGATGGCCGTAGGTGTCGTTGACTGGCTTAAAGCCATCGATGTCGATATAAGCCAGCGCGAACGGCCGATCGTGGCGGCGGGCGCGTTCGATGGCGTTTTCGAGGCGATCCATGAACAGCATGCGATTCGGCAGATCGGTCAGCACGTCGTGGTGCGCCAGATGCTGAACAAACACTTCAGAGGCCTTGCGCTCGGTAATGTCGCGCGCACTTCCGACGGTGCCAATCACCTGGCCCAATGAATCGATGAAGCAAGCCTGATGAACGTCGAGAAAAACAGACTTTCCGCAAACCGTCCCGGACTCTTCAAAGACCGTCGGCTCGTCGCGGCTGAGGGTATGCCGGTCGACATCCAGCCAGAACTCGCCCAGCGTGTACCACTCGGCATCCTCGGGATGGCGTTC
>NZ_CAISIQ010000559.1 GCF_903885465.1 uncultured Nevskia sp. | reverse complement strand
GGCGACGGCGTGCGGTAGAAGGTGCCGACCATTGGCGCCTTGACCACATGGCGATTCTCGGAAACCTTCACGGCCGGTGCGGCCGGGGCTTCGGCGGCAGCCGAGGCCGGAGCGATCGGCGCGGCCGCCACGCCCGAGGAAGCGCTCGGCGCCGGCATCGCCATCTGCGGCGGTGCGTAGTACTGCGGCATCTGCTGCATGCCGCCGGTCGGATAACGCGAGATGCGAACCGATTCCTCACCCTCCTTGACTTCGAGCTCGGCAATGCCCGATTCCTCGACGAGGTCGATCAGCGTCTTGATCTTGCGCAAATCCATGGTGTTCTTGCTCCCCATTCAGTGGTGTGATGCCAGCCGCGCGTGGACGGCTTGCAGGGCGAGGTCGTAACCGATGGGCCCCAGGCCCACGATCACCCCCGCCGCGATGTCGGAAAAATACGAGTGTTGCCGGAACGCTTCGCGGGCGTGCACGTTCGACAGGTGCACTTCGACGAAAGGAATTGCCACCCCGAGCAACGCGTCGCGCAAGGCGATCGAGGTGTGGGTGAAAGCGCCGAGGTTGGCAATGATGAACGCGACACCTTCGGCTTTCGCCGCATGGATGCGGTCGATCAGCAGGCCTTCCTGGTTGCGCTGGAAACAGGCCAGCTCGTGGCCGAGTTCAGCGGCGCGGCGAGTCAGGTTGGATTCGATGTCTGCCAGGCTCGCTGCCCCATAGATCGCCGGCTCGCGGGTACCGAGCAGGTTCAGATTGGGACCGTTCAGGAGCAGCAGTCGACTCACGCACGAGGCTCGTCAACAACAAGAGCCGCGATTCTGCACGAAGCCTGAGTTCCAGACAAACAAGAAGACAAACAGCCGGCAGAAATGCGCGACGATGGCAGCCGATCAGTCGACGTTGGGGGCAGATCGGCGAAAACGACTGTTCCGAAAGGCCTAGTTCGAACCGTTCTCAGTGAGGCAGGTACTTCTCGATCAGGCCGGCCAGTTCGACTTCCGAATACTCGCCAAGCTGGCGCTCGATGATCCGGCCATCCGGGGCGATGACCACGGAAAACGGCAGGCCACCCTGATCATTGCCGAGCGTCGACATCAGCTCGAGCATGTCTTCCGGCGTACCCACGGCGACCGGGTAATTGAATTTCAAACCGGGTGCCGCGCGACGGGCTTCTTCGACATCGTCCACCGCCGGGCCGATCAGCTGAAAGCCTTTGGCGCCATAGCGTTCCTGCATCTTCACCAGGATCGGAATCTCGTTCAGGCAGGGGGCACACCAGGTCGCCCAGAAGTTGACGATCATCAACTTGCCCTTGTAGTCGTCGAGCGAATACTTGTGGCCGTCGAGGTCGCTGAGGGCGATGCCGGCCGGCAGGCTTTCGCTGGGCGCGGCAGCGGTGGTGCCGGGCTTTTGAGTCGAAGGCGTCTCGCCATGCGCATGCTCTTCGCCGCCGTGTTGCAGCTGGCTCAGGCCATAGCCGCCGGCTGCAGCCAGCAGGCAGGCGCCGATGACCAGGACGGTACTCAGTTTCGACATGAAATTCTCTGCGGGCTCATTCAGGAAGCGGGGCTGACATCGACGACGCGGGTCACCGGCGGATAGCAGACGCCTGCCTCGGCGCAGCCTTGCCAGCGCAGCCGCAGCTGGGTCGGCACCGGCGCGCCGGCTTTCAGCGGCAGGCGCAGTTCGACGGCAGTCTTGTAGATTTCGACATCGCCGAAATGCTCGTCGTGCTCGGCGATGCCTTTCGGCAACACCGGCTTGCCGAGGCTGATACCGGCCTCGACCGCTTCGACGGCAATCCGTTGCCGATACAGGTAATAGCCCGGCTCGATCATCCAGTTGACCAGGATCGCGTCCTTGTCACGGATCACCGACACCAACCTGAACGCGGCGTCCGCCGACAGCAGCGCATCGGCGCTGCCAGCCTGCGGCTTGCGGCTGAATTCGATCGCCGCCGCCGGCAGCACGATGGCGCAGGCGAGCAGCAGCGAAACGAGTCGGACGTGCAACGTCATGGCGTCAGGATTGGGGTTCAACGAGTTCTGGTCAGGACAAGCCGTGCTGTGCTTGGGTCAAAACCTTGCGGTCAGCCCAAACGGCCAGGCCGGCAAGCCCTGGACGATGTTGACCACCACGATTCGTGGAAGTTCGTCATCTCGGGCCCGGAGCATAATTGTCAGTACCCGCCCCGTGCCAGCCTGCACGCGCATCGACTCGGCTCGCCGCCGACGGTGCCCAGCCTCAGTCTCTGATCCCTGCCATGAACGCGCCCGAAACGCTGCCCGCTTTCATCTTCGACAGCCCGCCACCGGCCCGCAGCCCGCTGCGCGCGGCGATCGCCGAGCTGTACCTCGCCGACGAAACCGCCATCGTCAATCGCCTGCTGGCGATTGCCGAACTGCCGGCCGAACGCACCGCGCAGGTGGCAGTCACCGCGGCCGACTGGGTGCGCCGCGTGCGCAAGCTGAAAGCCACCCAGAGCGCACTCGACTGCTTCATGCGCGAGTACGACCTGTCGTCCGACGAAGGCGTGCTGCTGATGTGCCTCGCCGAAGCGCTGCTGCGCATTCCCGATGACGAGACGGCCGAGAAGCTGATCGCCGACAAACTTGCCGATGCCGACTGGGAAACCCATCTCGGCCACAGCGAATCGTTGTTCGTCAACGCCAGTACCTGGGGCCTGATGCTGACCGGCCGCATCGTCCGCGCGCCGGCCGATACCGCTGGCTCGTTCAAGGCGGCGTGGTCGCGGCTGGTCAATCGCTCCACCGAGCCGGTGGTGCGCCTCGCCATCCGCTCGGCGATGCGGATGATGGGCAGCCAGTTCGTCATGGGTCGCAACATCCACGAAGCGCTGGAAGCCGCGCAGACCAAGGAGCAGCGTCCGTACCGCCATTCCTACGACATGCTCGGCGAAGCGGCGCTGACCGCGGCCGATGCCGATCGCTATCTGGCCTCGTATCTCGATGCGATCACCGCGATCGGCCATGCCGCGCGCAGCATCCACGGCGGCGTCGAGGCACGGCCCGGCATCTCGGTGAAGCTGTCGGCACTGCATCCGCGCTACGAGCACGCCAAGCGCAGCCGGGTGCTCGCCGAGTTGACGCCGCGCCTGCTGCTGCTGGCGCAATCGGCGCGCGCGTCCGGCATCAGCCTGTGTGTCGATGCCGAGGAAGCCGATCGTCTGTCCCTGTCGCTGGACTTGTTCGAACGCGTCTATCGCGATGCCTCGCTGATCCATTGGGACGGCCTGGGCCTGGCCGTGCAGGGTTTCCAGAAGCGGGCGATCGCCGTCATCGAATGGCTGGAAAGCTTGAGTCGCGAAGTCGGCCGGCGGATTCCGGTGCGGCTGGTCAAGGGCGCGTATTGGGATACCGAAGTGAAGCGCGCCCAGGAAGCCGGGCTCGCCGGTTACCCTGTGTTCACCCGCAAGGCCAATACCGATGTTGCCTATCTGGCCTGCGCACGGCGCCTGCTGGCGGCGCGCGATGTCTTCTATCCGCAGCTCGCTACCCACAACGCGCATACCGTCGCGGCGATGAAGGCCTATGCCGGTGAATCGGCGATCGGCGGCATGACCGGCTTCGAGTTCCAGCGCCTGCACGGCATGGGTGAAGCGCTGTACGACGTGGTCCGCGAAGACTGCGCGGTACCCTGCCGCGTCTATTCGCCGGTCGGCAGCCATGCCGATCTGCTGCCCTATCTGGTTCGCCGCTTGCTCGAAAATGGCGCCAACACCTCGTTCGTCAATCGCATCTTCGACGAGAACATCGCCGCCGAGCAGCTGGTTGCCGATCCGGTGGCCATGGTTCGCGCGCTGGCCGTGAAGCCGAATCCGGGCCTGCCGCTGCCGGCCGAGTTGTACGGCGCGGCGCGGCGCAATTCCGCCGGCCTGAACCTCGCTGACGAAACCTGCGCCTGCGCACTGGCTCGCGATCTGCAGAGCGCCGAGCCGCTGACTCGCGTCGCTTCGCTGTGCTACGACGGCTCGGCCACCACCGGGGCGCCGCAAACCTTGCGCAAGCCGGCCGATCGCCGGGTCGCACTCGGTGAATGGCTGGCCTTCGATCCCGCCGCTGCGGCGGATGTCGTTGCCGCAGCCGTCGGCTCGGCCGAGCGCTGGAATGCGATTCCGGTCGAAAGCCGTGCGGCGATCCTCGATCGCGCCGCCGATCGTCTCGAAGCCGCGAGGCCGCTGTTCCTGCGCCTGCTGATCGAGGAAGCCGGCAAGACCTTGAGCGATGCCCAGGCCGAGGTCCGTGAAGCGGCCGACTTCCTGCGCTACTACGCCGCCGCTGCGCGTCGCCTGCTGGCGCACCCGGAAACGCTGGCCGGCCCGACCGGCGAGCACAACGAACTGCAGCTGCACGGTCGTGGCGTGTTCGTCTGCATCAGCCCCTGGAATTTCCCGCTGGCGATCTTCACCGGGCAGATCGCGGCGGCGCTGGTCGCCGGCAACCCGGTGATCGCCAAGCCGGCCGAACAGACGCCGATGATCGCCACTGCGATGGCGCAGCTGCTGCGCGAGGCCGGCGTGCCGAGCTACGTGTTCCAGTGCGTGCTCGGCGATGGTGCCGTCGGTGCCGCGCTGATCGCCGCCGCCGGTGTTGCCGGCGTTGCCTTCACGGGCTCCAGCGAAGTTGCGCGGCTGATCAATCGTCAGCTGGCGATGCGCGATGGCCCGATCGCGACGCTGGTCGCCGAGACTGGCGGCCAGAACGTGATGATTGCCGACTCTTCTTCGCTACCCGAGCAGGTGGTCAAGGACGCACTCGCCTCTGCATTCGGTTCGGCCGGCCAGCGCTGCTCGGCCCTGCGGGTGCTGTACCTGCAGGACGACATCGCCGACAAGACCATCGAGATGTTGAAGGGCGCGATGCAGGAATTGACGATCGGCGATCCGGCACTTCTGGCGACCGACATCGGCCCGGTGATCGATGAAGCCGCGCGCAGCAAGCTCGAAGCCCATGCCGTCGCGATCAGCCAGAGCGGCAAGCTGATCGAGCGCCTGAGCCTGCCGGAGAGCTGCGCACACGGCAGCTTCTTCGCACCGCTGGCGGTCGAGATCAGCGGCATCGAGGCGCTGAGCGAAGAGCACTTCGGGCCGATCCTGCACGTGGCGCGGTTCTCGTCACGACGGCTCGATGCCGTGGTCGATGCGATCAACGCCTCCGGCTACGGCCTGACCCTGGGCATCCACAGCCGCATCGAAAGCACCTGGCGGCGCGTGCAGTCGCGGGCCAAGGTCGGCAACGTCTACATCAACCGCAGCATGACCGGCGCGGTGGTCGGCGTGCAGCCCTTCGGGGGCGAAGGTTTGTCCGGTACCGGCCCGAAAGCCGGCGGCCCGCATTACCTGCTGCGCTTCGTCACCGAGCGGACGCTGACCATCAACACGGCGGCCGTCGGCGGCAACGCGCGGCTGCTGTCGCAGAGTGGCTAGCTTGCGAATGAGTCCGAAGGCCAGCGGCGACGTGCCGGGCGGAAATCCCTCGCTGATGGCGCGGCTGCCGGTGCGCATCCTGCTTACCTTGCTGGTGCTGCTGGCGATGCCGACCCTGGTGATGCCGGACCTGTTCACTACGCTGTCGCTGGGGATCGAGCGCGATGCGCAGCGGGGTTACCTGGTCACCAAGGTCACCGAACTGCCGCTGCCGCCGCCGCTCCAGGTCGGTGACGTGATCGACCTGCCGGCGATGACCCTGGAGGCGCGAGCGGCCCTGGTCGGCGCCAACAATCTGCCGCTGGGTCTGCAGTTCGAGGTTGCCGTGCGGCGTGATGGTCAGCCGCTGACTGCAACGGTGCAGGCGGTGCCGGACCGCACTCACTTCGGCGCCGTCGCCGCCCGCTCGGCCTTGCCGATTTCAGTCGCGCTGCTGGCGCTGTTTCTGCTGACGCTCTGGCGCGGCCGCGATTGGGCCGCCTGGGGGCTGTGTCTGTTCGCGTTCGGCATCTTCATGCAGAACCTGCTGCAGAACTCGCCGCTGCCGGTGATGCTCGGCCTCGGCGCCAGCGTCCTCGGGCGGATCGTCAACTTCGTGGTGACCTTGCCGGGGCTTTATTTCGCGGCAGAAGCGCTGGCCGGTGCCGGGCTATCGGTACGGCTCCGACGCGGCCTGCGCATCGCTTTCATCGTGCCGATCGTGCTGGCTCTGGTCGTCAGCCTGACGCGCATCAGCCTGGTGGTTTTCCTCGGCATCGCGCCGCTGGTGCTGATGTCCGACTGGAACATCCTGCTCAGTCTGTTGCCGGTGGCGCTGCCGCTAATCGTGCTGGCGGCGGGTTATCGGCGCAGCGAACCGGCGCTACGCCTGCGCATCCGCTGGGTGTTCTGGAGTCTCGGCCTGCTGTTCCTGGCCATCGTGCTGCAAAGCGGCCGGCCCGAGCACCGCATCTGGATGCTGCTGCTGAACTCGGCCCTGCTGACCTTCAGCATCGCGGCCCTGCTCTATGGCGTGCTGCGTCATCGGCTGGTCGATGTCTCGTTCGTCGTCGACCGCACCCTGGTTTACGGTTTGACCACCGGTCTGGTGGTCGGCGTGTTTGCGCTGCTGGAGCAGCTGATCGAGCGGCTGGCGATCGGCGCCGATACCGGCGTGCTGCTGCAGGCCGGCGTGACCCTGGTAGTGGCGGTGCTGCTGAACCGCGTGCATCGCCGAGTCGAGGATCTGGTTGATCGCCTGCTGTTCCGCGATCAGCACCGCAGCACCGAACTGCTGCGCGAGTTCGGCCAGCAGTGCTCGGCGGTCGAGAGCAGCGAGCGTCTGCTGCCGCTGGCGGTGGAGCGGATCGTCGCGGCGATCGGCGATGCCGGTGTGGCGATCTACGAGCGAGGCGAGCAGGCCTATGTGCAGATCGCTGCTGGCGGCAGTGCAAGCCTGCCGGCGACGGTGGATGTCGACGATGCCGTGTTTCTCGCACTGCGCAGCAATCGGCAGCCGGTGCCGCTCAGCACCGGCACCAGCAGCAGCGCGCTGGGGCTGGACGGCTGGGCGTTTCCGACGAGCCTGCATGGCGAGATTTCCGGCGCGCTGGTCTGCCTGCCGCCGCCGGGCGCGCAGTTCGCACCGGATCAACGTGCGGCGCTGGCGCATCTGGCGCACGAACTGGGCATCGCCCGCTATCTGTTGCGGGCTCGCGCCTATGCCGGCTTCGTCGCTGCGGTTGCCGCGGATGAAGTCGATGCGCCCGGCCAGCGCGCGCGGCTGCTGCTCGATCGTCAGGCCTGAGTCGTCGATGCCGGAAACCACTCCGTCCGCGGCCGTATCCGGCGAGCCCTCGGTCGTCGATGACGGCATCTATCGCCGTCTGTATTTCGGCCCGGACTACATCCAGAGCGAGATGAGCGTCGACGATCCGATCGCGCTGCAGCTCGCCTATACGCGGCGGATGATGGCGGCGTTGCTGTTTCTGCCACGGCCCAAGCACATCGTCATCGCCGGCCTCGGCGGTGGTTCGCTGACCAAGTTCTGCCACCACCATCTGCCGCGCACGCGGATTACCACCCTGGAGATCGATGCCCGAGTGATCGCGCTGGCCGGCGAGTTCCAGGTGCCGGCCGACGAGGCGCGCTCGCGCATCGTTCACGCCGAAGCCTGCGAATGGTTTGCGAACACCGACGAGCGCTTCGATCTGGTGCTGCTCGACGGCTATACCGAAACCGGCATCGCCAGCGGCTTCGGCAGCCCCGAGTTCTACGCCAACATCCGCGCGCGGCTACGGCCGGATGGCCTGCTGATCGCCAACATCCTGGTCACCACCGAAGCGCTGCGCCGCTACAAGCGAGTGATCGCCGAAGCCTTCGATGAACGGATGATCGTCCAGCGCGTGGTGCCTGACGGCAACACGGTGATCTTCGCCTTCCAGGCACTGGCGACGCCGCCGGACTGGGTTGCGCTCGGCCGCGAAGCGAAGAAGCTGGAGGCACGTCTGGGGCTGGATTTCCCGGCCTATGCGCGAGCGATGCGCCGCGCCTACGAACGCACGCCAGCCGAGGCCGAAGCGCTGGCGGCACGCGATGAACCGCTGAATCTGCTGTGAATCCCAATCCCGAGAAGCCTCAATAACGCCCATGAAATTGCTCTACTCAGCTGCCTCGCCCTACGCCCGCAAGGTGCGCGTGCTGGCCCATGAACTGGGCCTGAGCGATGAGATCGAAGTGATCACCGCTGCGGTCTCGCCGATCGAAACCAACGCCGGCGTTGCCGCGCGCAATCCACTCGCCAAGGTGCCGACGCTGAACCTGGCCGATGGCACAGCGCTGTACGACAGCCGGGTGATCTGTGATTACCTGATGAGTCTCAAGCCGGCCTTGCCGATGCAGCCCGCAGCCGGCACCGAGCGCTGGGCCGTGCAGTGCCGCCATGCATTGGCCGACGGCATGCTCGATGCCGCGCTGCTGGCTCGTTACGAGGAAGCGCTGCGCCCGGCGGAACTGCGCTGGCCGGCCTGGCAGGCGGGGCAGGAGGACAAGATCCTGCGCGGCGTCGCCCAGCTGGAAAGCGAAACCGCTGCGTTCGGCGAGGAGCCGCGCATCGACACCATCGCGGTCGCCTGCGCGCTCGGTTATCTCGATCTGCGTTTCGGCCGGTTGGCCTGGCGCGCGCAGGCGCCGAAGCTCGCGGCGTTCTACGAAGGCTTCGCGGAACGGCCGTCGATGCAGACGACCAGGCCGGGCTGAAGACTCAGCGCAGCCGCGAGCGCAGCCGTTCGCGCAGGCCGGGCGCTTCGGTTTCTTCGCCGGTCTCGGGTTCATCGACGGCGTACAGCGGCCACTTGCTCGGCACGCCCTTCAGGGTGTGCACGCCGCGCTCGCTGAATTCGAAACGGCCGCCGATCAGCACGTCGCGCACGGTGCGTGACACCAGCACTTCGCCGGCTTCGGCATAGCCGAGCACGCGGGCGCCGATATGCACCGCCATGCCGCCGATGCGGCCTTCCTCGCGCAGTTCGATCTCGCCGATGTGCAGACCGGTGCGGATCTCGATCTTCAGCGCGTCCATCGCCGGATGCAGCGCGCGGGCGCAGTCGATCGCCTTGCCGGGCGTGCCGAAGGTCGCCAGCGTGCCGTCGCCGGCGGCATCGACCAGCCGGCCGCCGTAACTGCTGATCGCGTCGCGGACGATGCGATCGTGCTGGTCGAGCTTTTCCCGCCAGGCCGCATCACCGAGCTTGGCGAGCTGCTTGGTCGAATCGACGATGTCGGTGAACAGCAAGGTCGCCAGCACCCGCTCGGGCACCTGCAGCGGCTTCTGGCCGGTGACGAATTCCTCGATCGCCGCAACGATCTCGTCGGTACCTTCCCAGATCATGTCGGCGTCGCGGCCGGGAATCTCGAGGTAGCGCCCGCCGGGTGCGTGCTCGGCGATGTAGCGGCTCTGCGCGGCCGGGAAGATCGCCAGATCGCGGCGGCCCAGCGACAGCAGCGGCACGGTGATCGTCGGCAGCACGTGGCGGGCATCGAGGCTCGCGGAAATCTGCAGGTTCTCGACCACCGCGCGCGGGCTGGCCATCGCCCGGTGCAGCTTGGTGTACCACTTCAGCGCGGCCGGATTGTCGGCCTGACTGGGATCGAAGGTCGCCGCGAATTCGGTGCGGCCCCAGCCCTGGGCGACCATCTCGATCAACGCATCGCCGACCGCCTGTGGATGGCCTTCGGGATAATCCGGGCGCTGCGCGAAGCAGGCGCTGGTGAACACGAAGATCAGGCCCGAAACCCGCGCCGGATAGCGCGCGTAGAACTCCAGCAGCAGCGGGCCGGCATCGATGGTGCCGAGCAGCACCGCCTGTTCCGAACCGGCGGCGTCGAGCACGGCGAGCAGATCCTCGATCCAGTGATCGACCATCGTGCCGCCATCGAGCGGTCGCGGATCGGACAGGCCGCAGCCGCGCCGATCGAAGCGGATCAGCCGCGAAAAGCCGGCGACCCGGCGCATCCAGCGCGCCGAGGTCGGCTCTTCCCAGAAGATGTCGAGATGGCTCCAGACGCCGGTGGTCAGCACCAGATCGCGCGCGCTGACGCCCGGCGGTGGGCCGAGCAACTGATAGGCAACGCGGTCATCGCCGCGCGGGGCGAACTGAGTGTCGGGCTGGTCCAAGACGGAAGTGGCTGGCGATGGGCGCGGACATGATGCACGGCGGCCGTGACGCTGTCCCGAAGGCGGCGCAAGTCGGGCCGGATGGAAGCGCCGAGCGGTCGGGCGCACACTGTGCGGCTTCGCGCCGTGCCCTGCAGGGCGGCGCCAGTCACAGATTTACGGATTCCTGACGATGTTGTCTCTCTTCTCGCCGGCGTTTCGCGCCGAAGCCACCGCCAACCTGCGCCTCGCGCTGCCGCTGATTGCCGCCCAGATCGCCGCTGTCGGCATGGGCACGGTCGATACCATCTATGCCGGCCGGCTTGGTCCGCAGCCACTGGCGGCGGTGGCCGTGGCAGTCAACGTCTACAACCTGTTCCTGATCTTTTTCATGGGCCTGATGATGGCCTGCGCGCCGATCGCCGCGCAGCTGTACGGCGCGCAGCGGCCGCAGGCCGAACTCGGCGCTTTCCTGCGCCGTTCGCGGCGCTTCGCGCTGATCGTCGGGGTGATCTGGACGGGGCTCTTGAACCTGGTCGGCCCGCCGATGCTGAAGGCGCTCGGCTTGTCGGCAGCGACCACCGCGGATGCGATCGAATTCCTGCGCTGGTATTCCGGCGTCGGCCTGATGACAGCGATCTGGTTCGCGCTGCGTTTCGGTGCCGAAGGCCTGGGTCAGGTCAGGCCGATCGTCATCGCGGCGCTGATCGGCCCGGCGGCCAATGCGCTGTTCGGCTGGCTGCTGCTGTTTGGTCCGTTCGGGCTGCCGACCTTCGGCATCAAGGGCCTGGGCCTGGCCTCGACGCTGGCGACCGCCTTGATGGCCGCCGTGCTCGCCTGGCAGTACCGCCGGGTGCCGGCGCTGCGGGCGACCTGGGTTGCCGATGCTGCGACCGGACAGCTGGCGGCGGGCGAGGGCGCGCGCGACATCCTCAAGCTCGGCCTGCCGATCGCCGCGATCATCACCGCCGAAGGTGGCCTGTTCGTGCTCACCGCGCTGCTGATGGCGCGCTTCGGCGAAGGCACCGTCGCGGCTTACCAGATCGCGATCAATTTCTCGTCGCTGGTGTTCATGATTCCGCTCGGCGTGGCGATGGCGACCACGGTGCGCGTCGGCCATGCC
>NZ_CAISIQ010000558.1 GCF_903885465.1 uncultured Nevskia sp. | reverse complement strand
GCTTGCGCCGCGACCTGCCCGGCCGGGTGATCTTCGTCAGCCGTGACCGCATTCCGCCGGACAGCGTTGAATCGATCCGCTTGCCCGACGCCGGCCACTGGAGCGATGTCGAACGCATCCACTCGCCGTGGCTGCCGAGCGCCTCGTTCCGCATCGTCACCGAGCGTCTGGCGGATGGCCTGAAATGAACGAGCGGGCGATCTCCTTTGGCGAAAGCGGCGCGCTGTTCGGCATCATCGGCAGCCCCGAGATACCGGATCCGCAGCGTCCGGCGGTGCTGATCCCGAACACCGGCGTCATCCATCGAGTCGGCCCCAGCCGCATGCACGTCGAACTGGCCCGGGCGCTCGCCAGCGCCGGCCTGGTCAGCCTGCGCCTCGACAACGCCGGCCTCGGCGACAGCGAAATCGTGCCCGGCCGCAGCGATGCCGATTCGACGCTGGATCTCTGTGCCGCGATGGATGCACTCGACGCCCGCAACATGTCCACCGGCATCATCATTATCGGCAGCCACAGCGGGGCCTATGACGCGCATGAGGCCGCCCGGGTCGATCCGCGACTGATCGGTGCCGTGTTCCTCGACGGCTACATCCCCTCGACGCCACGCGCCTGGCTGAACCGGACGATGGCGCGCCTCACCGAGCGCAGCCGGCATCTGCCGCCGGAGCCGCTCGGCATCAGCCTGACGCCGAAATCCGGCAGCGCGCTGCACGATGTGCTGCCCAGCGAGATCCACTACTACGACGCGCCATCGCACTCGCGCATGGAAGCCGATCTGGTCGAGTTCATCCGCCGGCAGCTCTCCTTGCTCTACGTCTACACCGGCGATGTCGAGCACCAGTACACCTATGCCGCGCAGCTGATCGATGCCTTTCCGATCCTGCGCGGCTATCGCCACCTGACGATTCGCCAGATCCCTGAAGCAGACCACCATTTCATTCGCCGGGCCACCCGCGAAGCCTTGATCGATATGCTTGTCGACTGGGTGCTCGGCGTCGCTGCGCAGCGTCAGGCCAATCCCGAGACGCGCTAAAGCCGCCGCGCGGCCAGCAGGCTCAGCAGCAGGCCATCGAAGCGGCGCAGCTCGCCGGTCCACTCGAAGCCGGCCATCGCCTGTTGCGCGCGCGCCGATTTCGCTTCGACGGTGTAACGGTCCGAGTCGATCGAGAAGACGATCTCTACTTCGCTGAACTCCAGAAACAGGCCGCGCAAGGGCTGCAGGCATTTGTGCACGCACTCCTTGGCGCTGAAAGCCGGCAAGGCCCAGCGGGCGAGACCGCCGGGCAGTTCGGCGAGGCGGGCGCATTGCGCTTCATCGAGCACATAAGCGGCGGCATCGTCCGGCAGGGCGCGATCGATCTCGATATCGATGCCGAATGCCGCCCAATGCTGGGTCGAGGCGGCAATCGCGACCGCCGCGTCCCCGCAGTGGGCGATGCTGCCGGTCACGCCGTCCGGCCAGGACGGGGCCCCGTCGGCGGTGCGGCCGATCACCGCATCGACGTGACCCAGCTCAGCCAGGGCGGCGCGGGCGCAGACGCGACCCGCGATGAAATGGCCGCGGCGACGTTCGGCGACATCGACCACCAGCGTTGCTTCCGCTTCGGGCAAGACCAGCGCTTCATTGACCATCGGCAGCGGCGTCCAGCGACAGACGCTATCGGCCAGCCAGTCGATCGAGCGCAGGCTCATCAGCTCAATGCCGGGCCAGAAATTCCAGCACGTGCTTGGCGAAGGCGTCCGGCGCTTCCAGGTTCATGAAATGGCCGATGCCGGCCATGCGGACCGGTTCATAACCGGCCGAGAACAGGTGTTCGGAATCGCTGAACGAGCTGTCCAGGATGCAGCCGTCGTGCTCGCCGCGGATGACGCAGGCCGGCACCTGCGTCGGCTGCAGCAGGAACTGCCAGGCAACCTTCTTGAAAAACATGGCCGGGATCGCCCGGTAATAACCAAGTGCTGCCTTGAGCCGTCCCGGCTCGGCGTAGTTGGCCTTCATCGGAATCAGATAGTCGTCGTCCGGAATCCAGCCCGGAGACCAGCTGCGCGCGAGGTTCACCAGCCAGGCGAAATCGTCCTCGCGGATGCGCCGTTCGGGCCAGACCGGCAGCTGGAACTTGAACATGTAGTGCGAGGCCGCGAGCTGAGCGCGTGACGGCCGCAGCAGGAAGCGGCGCAGATGCGGCACCGCTGCGGTGACGATCGCGCGCACGCGATCCGGGCGCAGCGCGGCGGCGGCGTAAGTCATCACCGCGCCCCAGTCGTGGCCGACGATGAAGGCGCGATCGGCACCGAAGTGCTCGATCAGCGCCAGCACGTCCTGGCCGAGCGTTTCCAGGGAGTAATCACCGTCCTCGGGAATTTCGGTCGGCGCATAGCCGCGCGTGAACGGCGCCACGGCGTGATAGCCGGAGGCGGCCAGTTCGTGCAGCAGCGGCGCGAAGCTCCACGCGGTATCGGGAAAACCATGCAGCACCAGCACCAGCGGTGCCTCGGCTGCGCCGCTGGCAGGCGGCACTTCGAGGTAGGCGAACTCCAGACCATTGGCCTGGATGTAGCGCGGCGTCAGGGTGGCAGGGGCTTCGTCGGGGGTATCGCTCATCGGCATCGGCTGGGGTGGTTGCGGGGATCGGCCCGTTAAACTACCCGAACACACGCTATCCGCGGGAGTCGTCATGGATTTCAAGCTGGAACAACTCACCCAGCCAGAACGCTGGCTGGAACTCGGCCTGCCGGTGGTGCTGAAGATCGCCGTGGCGTTCCTGATCTTCTTCCTCGGCCGTTTCATCGTGCGGATGGCGGTGAAGGTGCTGCGTTCGGTGATGCACCGCGCCAATGCCGATCCGACCCTGACCGGCTTCCTGTGCAATGTCGCCTACGGTCTCGGCTATGCGCTGGTGGTGATTTCGGCACTCGGCCAGATCGGCATCAATACCAATTCGCTGGCGGCGGTCGTCGGTGGCGCCGCACTTGCCGTTGGCCTGGCCTTGCAGGGCCAGCTCAGCGCCTTCGCGGCCGGCGTGCTGCTGATCCTGTTCCGGCCGTTCCGGGTTGGCGACCTGGTCGCCGCCGGCGGCGTCTCGGGCACCGTCGAGGAGATCAAGATCATCCATACCGTGCTGCGCACCGCGGACAACCAGGAAGTGATCGTGCCGAACAACACGATCACCGCGGCGACCATCACCAACTACAGCGCCCGTAATACGCGCCGCCTCGACATCACCATCGGCATCGATTACGACGCCGACCTGAAGCTGGCGAAATCGATCCTCCAGGAGATCGTGCTCAATCATCCGAAGGTGCTGAAGTCGCCGGCGCCAACCGTGCAGGTGCGTGGACTCGGGCCCAGTTCGGTCGATTTCGCGGTCTGCCCCTGGGCGAAGACGGCGGAATGGGGCGACGTGCAGAGCGATCTGCTCGAGCAGATCAAGCTGCGCTTCGACGCCGAAGGCATCGCCATCCCGTATCCGCAGATGGATCTGCATCTGCGCAGCGATGACGAGCGCAAAACGCTGCCAGTGGAAAACCGGATCTGAAACGTCCACCCATTCAACCAAGGAAGTAGTCAGCGATGAAGGCAGCAGGTAAAGCAGCATTGGCGATCGGCATCATCGGCGTCGTCGCCGTTGCGGGGCCGTATGTGATTGGTTTACGAATCGAGTCCGCCTTCCGTGCCGGCATCGCTAGCATGAGCGAGCAGAGCCCCTACCCGATCCGGATCAGCCGCTACGAGCGCGGCTTGTATTCGGCCGCGGCCGAAACAGCGATCGAGATCGGGCTGCCGCCGGAAACCCATGCCCACGAAGAGGGGCATGAGAACGAAGCGCCGGCTGCGCCCAAGGTCGTGCAGCTGCGCTTGAATCACGCGATCAGCCATGGGCCGCGGCTCGACGGCCTACTGCGCCTGGGTCGCCTGATCACCACGCCGCAGCTCGATGACGATCTGAAGACCTCGCTGGCGCCGTTGTTCGGCGATCTGCCGGTGCTGACGTTGATCACCGATCTCGGCTTTGCCGGCGGCGTCAGCGGCAGCCTCCGGTCGCCCGCCGCCGACGCCAGTACGGCAAGTACAGAAGCGCTCAAGGTTCGCTGGGCGGGCATCGAATCGAGCTATTCGGTGGGCGGTGGCCACCTGCTGCTGCAACTGGCCGCGCCCAGCCTCGACATCACCGGCAACGACGGCAAGCAGGGTTCGTTCGGACAACTGGCGATGACCGCCGACATGACCCAGGTCGACGACAGCCCGCTGTGGATCGGCACTTCGACGATCACCCTCGCCTCGCTCGCGCTCAAATCCGGCGAGGTCACGTCGACGCTGAACCAGTTCGCGCTCAGTTCCGATACCAAACTGGTCGAAGGCGCGATCAACTCCGGCGTGCAGTTTTCGGCCACCAGCTTCGACACCGCAGGCACCCGGATCGACCAGCCTCGCCTGAGTGTCAGCTTCGACCATCTCGACGCGGCAGCGACGATCGCGATGTCGACCGCGGCCAATCGCTATCAGCAGACGCATGGCAAGGACGCGGCAGTCGATCCGGCCGCGATGATGGCCGAGCTGAAGCCGGCCTTGAGCCAGCTGGCGGCCGGCCATCCCGAGTTGCGCGTTGACGAGTTGTCGTTCGGCAGCCCGGCTGGCGCGGTGAAGGCCGAGGGCAGCCTGCGCTACATCGGCGATGCGAATTTCGACGACTTCTCGCCGCTGACCGACGTCGAAGGCCATGCGCAGTTCGACGCCCCGCTCGACACCGTCAATCTGCTGTTGAGCCAGAAAATCCGCGCCGATCTGGCCGGTAATGCCGGTGTCGCCCCCAACGAAGTGCCACAGGAAGTCATTGCCAGCGCGCTGCAGAACACTCGCGATGCCTTGATTGCGCAGGGCTTGTTGCTCGTCGACGGCCAACAGGCGATATGCGTCATGGCGTTCAAGGGCGGCGTGCTGACCATCAACGGCAAGGCGCTGGGCGCTGCTCCGGGCGGCTGAAAGACAAATCCCCGCCATGCAGAACATGGCGGGGATTGGGGTGCAGCCTAAAGCCGAGGCTTACTTCGCCTTCTTCTTGGCCTGCTTCTCGGCCTTCTTTTCCTTCATCGTCTTCAGCGGTGCTTTCTTTTCGGCTTTTTTACTGTCCATGCCTTTGGCCATGGTCGTGCTCCGGTGGTTGCGTGGTGGATGGAATCTAGCTGAGCTTAGCGCGCGTCGCGCGTCGCGCCAGTGCGACGACGCAAGCGGTTCAGACGGATGAATACTTCAGCGTCCTTCTGGTGCCGACCGATGCTACGCGGCGAGGAGCCCGTCGTGCTTTTCGACGGGATCGACGCCAAGGCATCGGGCGAGCGATCAGAAGGACAGCGCGATCAGCGCGCGTCGCGATTGGCGCCCGTCCGCAGGCGCAGCCCATTGAGGCGAATGAAGCCCTCGGCGTCCTTCTGATTGTAGGCGCCGCGATCGTCCTCGAAGGTCGACAGGCTGGCGTCGAACAGCGAATCCTTGGAGCGGCGGCCGAGGTTGTAGATCGCGCCCTTGTACAGCTTCAGGCGCACATCGCCGTTGACCCGCGTCTGGCTGTCGTCGATCAGCGCCTGCAGCATGCGGCGCTCCGGGCTCCACCAGTAGCCGTTGTAGATCAGGCTGGCGTACTTCGGCATCAGCTCGTCCTTGAGGTGCGCCTGTTCCCGGTCGAGGCACAGGCTTTCGATCGCGCGGTGCGCTTTCAGCAGGATCGAGCCGCCCGGCGTTTCATAGCAGCCGCGTGACTTCATGCCGACGTAGCGGTTCTCGACCATGTCGAGACGGCCGATACCGTGCTTGCCGCCGAGCGCGTTCAGACGATCGAGAATCTGGAACGGCGTGCCCGCCTCGCCGTTGATGGCGACGGCATCACCCCTCTCGAAGCTGATGGTGATTTCTTCGGCTTCGTTCGGCGCATCTTCCGGGTTCTTGGTCCAGCGCCAGATGCTGTCATCCGGGCTCCACCACGGGTCTTCGAGACCGCCGCCTTCATAGGAGATGTGCAGCGCATTGGCGTCCATCGAGTACGGGCTGCCACCGCCCGGCTTCTT
Organism: uncultured Nevskia sp.; assembly: GCF_903885465.1. Lineage (GTDB taxonomy): Bacteria > Pseudomonadota > Gammaproteobacteria > Nevskiales > Nevskiaceae > Nevskia. Next base: position 2,328 of record NZ_CAISIQ010000558.1, on the reverse strand, counting down.
GGCGATCGGAATCTCGTGCTTGGCGGCATAAGCGAGCAGTGACTCGCGCGAGTTCAGATCCCATTCGCGCCATGGCGCGATCACCTTCACGCCCGGCCATAACGCATAGGCGCCGAGTTCGAAACGAACTTGATCGTTGCCCTTGCCGGTGGCGCCGTGGCTGATCGCATCGCAACCGGTGCTGCGGGCGATCTCGACCAGACGCTTGGCGATCAATGGCCGGGCGATCGAGGTGCCGAGCAGGTACTCGCCTTCGTAGACGGCGTTGGCGCGGAACATCGGGAACACGAAATCGCGGGCGAATTCCTCGCGCAGATCGTCGATGAAGATTTCCTTGACGCCGAGCTGCTGCGCCTTCGGGCGCACGTGATCGAGTTCCTCACCCTGGCCGATATCGGCGGTGAAGGTGACGACTTCGCAGCCGTAGGTGTCCTGCAGCCACTTCAGGATAACGGAGGTGTCGAGGCCGCCGGAATAGGCGAGCGCGACTTTGCGGACCTGATTTTTGCTCATAAAATTCGGACGCTGGCAGCAAGGGACGGAGAAGGCGGCGAATTATAGCGATGCCAGACGATCAAGCTTGTGGCCGGACCCCGGCTCGCGGGCCATCCATGCCGCAGCGCGGCATCGCTGATCCCCCATCGGCTAAACTCCGCCCCGAACTCTCCCCCGGCATCCCATGGAACTCCCCCCCGCCCTGCGTGACGCGTTCAAGCCTGCGCCGCGTATTGGTCAGCGCTTTCGCGGCTTCCTGCCGGTGGTGGTCGACGTCGAAACCGGCGGCTTCAACAACCGCACCGACGCGTTGCTGGAAATCGCCGTGGTGCTGCTGAAGTTCGATCGCGACGGCAACCTGGTTCGCGATGTCACCCACGCTGCTCACGTCGAACCGTTCCGGGGCGCGAACATCGAGAAGGCTTCGCTGGAGGTCAACGGTATCGACCCGACCAACCCGCTGCGCGGCGCAATTCCCGAACGCGAAGCACTGGCCCAGGTGTTCAAGCCGGTGCGTCAGGCGGTGTCCGAGCATGGCTGCACGCGGGCGATCCTGGTCGGCCACAACGCCCATTTCGATCTCGGCTTCGTCAATGCCGCGGTCGGCCGCTGCGATATCAAGCGCAATCCCTTCCATCCGTTTTCGGCTTTCGATACCGCCACACTGGGCGGCGCGATCCTCGGCCAGACGGTACTGGCGCGGGCGCTGGAAGCGGCAGGCCTGCCGTACAGCACGCGGGAAGCCCATTCGGCGATCTACGACGCCGAGCGGACCGCCGATCTGTTCTGCCTGATGATCAATCGCCTGCGCGGCGTCTACGAATCCTTTCTGGCGCCAGCGCCTGCCACATCGGCGGTCACGTCATCCGTCTGAGCGCCTGCTCGGGCATGGCTCGTGCACAACCGTGGCTACGCTCGTGGTCACGTAAAATGCTCCGACGCTTTCCGATCACCGACCCCTACCTGATGAATTCGACCGACCGACGGCATGCCTCCTGGCTTGCCTTGCGCCTGCTGAGTGGGGCCTGCGCCGTTCTGCTGAGCTGTGCCGCCGTGCATTCCAGCCCGGCGCATGCCTTTGATCTGGATGATGTTTCTGCCAAAGCCAAAGCCTTGGCCGCGCAGCCGTTCGAGAAACCGGAAGGACGGTTGCCGAAAGCCCTGCAACAGCTCGGCTACGACCACTACCGCGACATCCGCTTCAAGCCGGATCGCGCGCTCTGGCATGCGGAAAAACTGCCGTTCGAATTGCAATTCTTCCATCAGGGCCTCTATTACGACCGGCCGGTGAAGATCAATGAGGTCAATGGTCGAGCTCTGCGCGAGCTGAAGTTCACGCCGGATGATTTCAACTACGGTGACAACAAGGTCGATGCCGAATCGTTCCGCGACCTCGGCTACGCCGGCTTTCGCGTCCATTTCGCGGTCAACACCCCGAAGTACAAGGACGAGGTGCTGGTGTTCCTCGGCGCCAGCTATTTCCGTGCGCTCGGCGCCGGCCAACGGTATGGCTTGTCGGCCCGCGGCCTGTCGATCGACACCGGCCTGATTTCGGGCGAAGAGTTCCCGCGCTTCACCGAGTTCTGGGTGGTTCGTCCGGAAGCCAATGCCAAGGAACTGGTGATCTACGCGCTGCTCAATTCGCGACGCGCCACCGGTGCCTACAAGTTCATCCTGAAGCCGGGTTCGGAAACGGTGATGGACACCAAGGCCCGGCTGTTCCTGCGCGAAAACGTCAGCAAGCTCGGCATCGCGCCGCTGACCAGCATGTTCTATTTCGGCGAGAACCAGCCGGCTGATCACGAGGATTACCGCCCGGAAGTGCATGACTCG
>NZ_CAISIQ010000557.1 GCF_903885465.1 uncultured Nevskia sp. | reverse complement strand
GTCTTCAGGCGTCGTCGTCGGCGGCTCCGGCTTCGTCGGCAACGGCGTTGGATTCAGCGCCTGATCGAGTACCGACTGCGGCGGGAAATTCCATTCGCCGATGTCCAGGCCCTCGCGCTTCATCACGTCCCGCAATCTCGCCAGTCGCAATGGCCCGCCGGTGGTCGACACCACGGCCGTGCCGCGCCGGGTGACCAGCACTTCCAGCCGCTGCAGCAGGTTCATGCGATCGCGCATGCGATTGCCGGACGGCGCGCGCGATGTCGCCCAGGACGCGGCCGGCAGCCAGATGTCGTTCGGCACGCAGAGCGCGCCTTCGCCATCGAGCACCACCAGCGCGAAGTCGCGGAAGCGGCGCACCTGGCCGTTGCCGATCGCGGCTTCGAGGATGGTCTTGGGGACGTTCAGGGGCATGCGCCATTATCGGTGCAGAACAGGCTCGACGAGCTCCAGCAAAAAGCCCGGCCAGAGCCGGGCTTTTGAACCGTTTTCAACAAACTGCAGATCAATCGGCCTAGCGCTTCTTGCGCTCACCCTTGTGCTTGCCGTTGTCATGATGGTGATGCTCATGACGATCCTTCTCGGCCCGGCGGCGGCTATCGCGGTCATTGTCGGAGCCGGCATTGGCGCCGACACCGGCACCCAGCGCGCCACCCACCGCACCGCCGACGATGGCGCCATCACGGCCGCCGACCGAATCACCGACCGCGGCACCGGCACCACCGCCGATAGCGCCACCGATGACGGCATTGGTTGTATCACCAGCGTAAGCGGTGCCGGACAGCAAGGCGGCCAGGGCCAGCGCCGCAGCAAATTTACGGTTCATCGAAGTCTCCTCATTTCTCTTGGAATGGTCAGCTGCAATCAGTCGTTGCAGTAGCGGTCGTGGCGATGATTGCGGCCATTGTCGCGGCCGCGATCGTAACCGCGGTACTCGACGTAGCGGGGCTCATAGCGCGGCTGGTAGCTACGTTCATAGCGGCCGTCGTAGCTATTACCGTAGCGACGGTTGTCGTAGCGATTGTCATAGCGGGCGTCGTAACGACGGTCATCGTTGCGACGGCCGCTCTGATTGCCGATCGAAGCGCCGACCAGGCCGCCGACGGCACCGCCGACTACTGCGCCATCACGTCCGCCCACCGAGTCGCCGATGGCGACACCGGCCGCAGCACCGATCACCGCGCCGAGAATGGCGTTGCCACGGCTGCCGGCCGAAGCCGGGATGCTGGTGGCCGCGCCGAGCAGCAAGGCAGTTGCAATGAAGGTCTTGAACATGACGTGACTCCTGTTTCCGTGATCCGCTGAACGACGCGGATTCGCGTCGTGTTGGGCACAGATTGCAGGGCTCGCGATGAATCAGAACTGAACTCGCTGCGCGACCGACGAGCGGTCAGCGCGCAACGAAAGCTTCAGACCCGCGGCGGCGGCTTCTTCGCTTTCGGACGCGGCGCAGCACCCGCTTCATACGGCGTCTTCGCCGGCGGTGCGCCCGGCCGGCTCAGCTTCAGCTGGCGGCCGACGACCCAGACCTTCTGCAGGTCACGGAAGATTTCCTTCGGCATGCCGGCCGGCAGATCGACGAGGCTGTACTCGTTCTCGATCTCGATGCGGCCGATGAAGCTCGATTCGACGCCGGCTTCATTGGCGATCGCGCCGACGATGTTGCCCGGCTTGACGCCATGGACATGGCCGACTTCGACGCGGAAGGTTTCCATTGGCACCGATTCTTCACGCGGCGCGCGCTTCGGGCGCGGCGTCTCTTCGCTGCGTGCAGCGAACGAGGGCGCCCCGGCCAGCGAGGCTGGCGGACTGCGCTCGGGACGTTCCGTGCGCTCGGGACGGGCCGGCCGTTCGCTGCTGCGTTCGTAGGGCGCAGCGCCGGTGCTGCTGCCAGCTTCCGGACGCGGACGCACCGGGCGGGCCGGACGCTCGCCGCGCTCGGCAGACGCACTGCGATCGTATTCACGACGCGGCGGCGGGCTGTAGCTTGACGGCGAGGACGACGATTCGACGCTGTAGCTGCGCGGCTTCGGCAGTTCCTGCACGTCGTCGAGCAGCAGCGAGGCATCGCCCTGCACCAGCTTGGCGAGCGCGCAGGCGATCTCGATCGCCGGGATGTTCTTCTCGCGCTCGAAGGCTTCGATGATCGGCCGGAACGGTTCGAGACCGCCGCTGGCGAGAGCATCGGAAATCTTCTGCGTGAAACGGGCGATGCGCTGGGTGTTGACCGCTTCGACCGACGGCAGCTCCATCGGCGTGATCGGCTGGCGCGTGGCGCGTTCGATCAGCTTCAGCATGTGCCGCTCGCGCGGCGCGACGAACAGGATCGCTTCGCCCGAGCGCCCGGCGCGGCCGGTGCGACCGATGCGGTGCACGTAGCTTTCGGTATCGGTCGGGATGTCGTAGTTGAAGACGTGGCTGATGCGCTCCACGTCGAGGCCGCGGGCAGCGACATCGGTGGCGACGACGATGTCGAGGCGGCCATCCTTCAAACGGTTCACGGTCAGCTCGCGGGCGCGCTGTTCCATGTCGCCGTTGAGCGCGGCGACGTTGTAGCCGCGCGCTTCGAGCTTGTCCGCCAGTTCCTGGGTCGCCGCCTTGGTGCGGGCGAAGATGATCATGCCGTCGAAGCACTCGGCTTCGAGGATGCGGGTCAGCGCATCGAGCTTCTGCATGCCCGACACCAGCCAGTAGCGCTGGCGGATGTTGGTCGCGGTGGAAGTCTTCGACTTGATCGTGACTTCGGCCGGATCCTTCAGATAGGTCTGGGCGATGCGGCGGATGACTGCCGGCATGGTTGCCGAGAACAGCGCCACCTGACGTTCCGGCGGTGTTTCCTTGAGGACGAATTCGACGTCCTCGATGAAGCCCATGCGCAGCATTTCGTCGGCTTCGTCGAGCACCAGACACTTGATCTGCGACAGATCCAGCGTGCCGCGCTTCATGTGATCGAGCACACGGCCCGGCGTGCCGACGACGACGTGCACACCGCGCTTCAGCGCCGACAGCTGCGGGCCGTAGCTCTGGCCGCCGTAGATCGGCAGCACGTGGAAGCCGGGAATCTTCGCCGCGTATTTCTGGAAGGCTTCGGCAACCTGGATCGCCAGTTCGCGCGTCGGCGCCAGCACCAGCGCCTGCGGCAGACGCTGCTCGGTATCGAGCTTGGACAGGATCGGCAGCGCGAAAGCGGCGGTCTTGCCGGTACCGGTCTGCGCCTGGCCGAGCACATCGCGGCCGGCGAGCAGATGCGGAATGGTTGCGCCCTGAATCGGCGAAGGGGATTCGTAACCGACTGCGTCGAGCGCAGAAAGCACCGGTTCGGAAAGCGCGAGATCGCGGAACGTGACGGAAACTTCAGCAGCCGGTTCGGACATGTCGATACCTGAAAGAGACACTCGCGCACGAGCGTCCGGGTCTTGGGGGAGGCCAGTTGAAAGGCCGGCGAACGCCCGCAAGAACAGCGGCACTCGAATGACGGCGCGATTTTACTCGCTTGTGCGCCTAGCCATCGGCGAGCGGCGAAATGTGAAGGCAGATGGCTGGTCTGCAAGAGGCTGCACACTCGCGCCGTGAAATATTCGAGACGGCCGTCACGAT
>NZ_CAISIQ010000556.1 GCF_903885465.1 uncultured Nevskia sp. | reverse complement strand
GGCCTCCGCCTTTTTCGTTGAACGAAGTTCGGCCATTACTACCCTTGGTCGGTCTTTTCGCGATCGTAGTATTCGACCGTATTCTCGGCGCGAAACATTTTCCGGACGCTTCTTTCGCCGCGCTGCCCGGCCACGATGAGTATCTTCTGCGAGTCCGGATACTCACAGGTCTCGACCTCGACCAGTGTCGATAAAGCCAGATAGCGCATGGTCGTCGCGCCAGTGTTGATGATCTGGTGCGCTCCCTCAGGCCCTCCAGGTGGACAGGCAATCACATCGTGCTGGCGGATCGGGTAGCGCTGCTCACCGAAGCGCAGCTCGCCTTCACCTTCAAGGATCAGGAACATCTCCTCTTCGCCATGGTGGCAATGGAAGGGACATTGAGACTTGCCGGCTGGCAGAACGGTGAGGTTGTAGCCTAGCTTCCTGGCACCGATGTGGTCGCTGATCTGTCCGCGACTGGAGGTGTAGAGGCCGTTCTGCTCGACGTCGTCAAACGCGACTTCGTCAAGATTCATGATCGGTTTAACCATGCGCGCCTCCAATAGCCGGGTCAGGGGAATGGCAGGAGCCTATCCCAGCAGACCGTATGCGCGGTGCGGCTACGTCAAGGTGTGCAGAGAATCGCGTTGGCATGCATCGTATCGAGGTACTCCCTGACGCTGGCAATCTTGCCGTCGCGTACCTTGAACTTGAAGTGATAGAGGTTGTTGTAAGTGCGACCGTTGCGAGTATCGACGAAGGATTCCGCTTCCAGGGCGACGCGATCGCCTTCCGCGGTCCAGTCGCGAGGCTCGATGCGGATCGGGCCGGTGCAGACGTCGAGCACGCCGGACAGCAGCTGCTCGAACTGCGCCTTGGTATAGGTGCCGGAAATCGGCATCGTGCCCGCGACCCACCAGGTGGCGTCGTCGGTCATCATCGCCATCGTCTCCTTCACTGCGCCCGAAGAGAACAGTTCGAGAAAGCGGGCGACGGTCTGCTTGTTGGTTTCAGCGCTCATCGTTGTTTTCCTTGATTCAAGTGGTGACCGTTTCCGGTAACGCGACCGAGATCTGGCCGTCGTCAGTGATCTGTACGGCGTAGCTGGGCACAGGCACTTTGCCGAGGGGGCCAATACCGCTGCCGGTACGCATGTCGAAGCAGGCGCCATGTTTCGGGCAGTACAGCTGATGCCCGCGCATGCGCCCGCCTTCGAGTGCGGCCAGTTGGTGCGTGCAGCGATTGGCCAGCGCGAATACGCCGGCTGCCGTACGGCATAACAGGATCGATTTGCCATCGACCTTGAACGCCTTGTTGCTGTCGACGGCGAGTTCGGCAAGCGTTGCCACCGGCAGCCAGCGGACTTCGCTCATCGCGCTTACTTCTCGCCCGAAATGTAGCGGTCCACTTCCTTGTGGAAGTGACGGATCCGCGCTTCCTGCTCGCCCCACAGCGGGCCCTTGAAGCCGCGTGATTTCAGCCCCGATTGCACATGCGGTACCAGCTCGAAATCCTGCAACAGGACCGGCCCGATGCCCGGCACTTCGTTCGCAGCCCAACGCTCGATCTCCGGCCGCACGGCGCCGGTCACGTCGATGTCCTTGGGCATCGCCATCCAGGTCGGTACGTCGTAGTTCGGCGTATCGACATGGCGATAGAGCAGCATGTTGTCGTAGGTGAATTTCTCGGGATCGGTCGGGTGTGGCACGAAGCGCATGATGAATACGCCCTCGGCATGCATACCCATCTGCACGTTCGGGAACATGCCGGTGATCCAGCCGTCGCTGAGCTGGCCGTCGGTCAACTGATTCCAGTCCTTCAGACCGAGACGCGCAGCGCGTTCGCGCTTGGCGATCTGGATATCGCGACGGGTATCGGCCACGGTGCCGGTGTAAGTGTCGGGATCGATGCCGGCATCGCGCAGGAAGATCTTGGTGCCCTCATCCAGATCGCGCGAATGCTCCACTTCATGACGGTGCGATTTGATGCCGAACCACATGATCATCCGGCTGAAGCCGTTCTTGTAGAGATCCACCTGGCTGAATTCCTCGATCGAGCCCTGCGTCTGCGGATGGATGTGCGGCAGATGGTAGGACTCGTAGAAGGTATCGACGCCGGTCTTCCAGTTGCTGCTCCAGTCGCTGCGCGTATGACGCACCAGGTTCATCGTTTCCAGGCCATAGGCTTCCACATAGCCTTCCGGCAGGCCCATCCATTCCTTCAGCGGCGGTGCCTTGCCGTCCATGTTGATGAACACCAGGCCGGCCAGGTGATCGCAGCGCACTTCGGTCAGGCCGGGGCGGTGAGCGATCAACTTGGGATTGAAGGTTTCCTCGTCGACGATCTCCTGCAGCTTGCCGTTGCCGCCAAAGCGCCAGCCATGGAACGGGCAGGTGAAGCTGTCGGCGACACCGCGATCAACCTGGCAGACGCGGTTTCCGCGATGCGGGCAGCTGTTGTAGAAGGCCTTGATCGACAGGTCATCCTGGCGAACCAGCAGGAATTCCTCGTGGCCGTGCTGGTACAGCGTGTAGTCGCCGGCTTCGCGGATGTCGGAAGTGACCGCCGCCAGCAGCCAGACCTTCGGCCACAGCGTTTGCCATTCCTTGGCCATGAACTCGCGCGAGTAGTAGCGCGAGGGGTCGATGACCTCGCTGCCGTTATCGATCGGCGGCGAACGGCCTTCGAGCGAGCCTGCCGGCGCGCCGAGGTCGAGGGGAAACTTGAACTGCTCGAGACCAGGATTGTCGCCCATCGTATGACTCCTCCATCAATCGATTGCGGGGATGCCGCGTTCGAACGCGGTCTGGTGGGTAGTCGAAGACGCGCGAGACGGGAGCGCGTTTTCGTTGCGTCTCCCGTCCCGCCTGTAGCAGTTATTGATCCGGCTGCTTGATATTTAACGGCTGACGCTCCGATGGCTTCTAGACGAATCTCGCTCGGCGAGCGCCGCAGCAGCCGGATCAATAACAACAGCAAAATGTCTTTGTTATTGAGTCGGCATCATCCACCTCGTCGGCAAGGGTAAGGGACGTTTCAAGGCCACACTCCCAAGCCAATGTCTTGATGCCGGCTCAATAATCAGGTGAACGAGATGCGCACCACGTGGCCGTAGTCGACCGGCAGGATCACGCCGTTCAGATAGGAGCCGGCGTCGCTCGCCAGCAACAGCAGCGGCCCATCGAGTTCTTCGAGCTTGCCGACACGCTTGGCCGGCAGGTTGTCGACTTCGAGCTTTCCTTCCGGGCTGTCGAAGTACCAGTCGACCATCGCCGTGCGGAAGTAACCCGGTGCAATGGAGTTTGCGCGAATGCCGTGCGGCAGCAGATCGATCGCCAACTGCTTGGTGAACTGGATCAGTGCCGCTTTCGCCGTGCCGTAGATCGACAGGTAAGGCTTGGTCTGCTGACCGGTGATCGAGGTGATGTTGACGATGCTGCCTGGCTTACCCGCCGCGATCAGGCGCTTCGAGAACTCGCGCGACATGCGCATGCAGCCAGTCAGGTTGACGTTCATCAAGTTTTCCCACTGATCGTCGCTGATGTCCGGGAACGGTACGAAGACGATCTGGCCAGCGTTGTTGACCAGCAGATCGATCGATCCATAAGCCTTCTCGGCTTCATCGAACGCAGCGGTGACGCTGGCCGTGCTGCCGATATCGACGGCGACGGCAATCGCATCGCCACCGGCGGCGCGAATCTCCGCGGCGACCACCTCGATCTCCTCCTTGCGGCGTGCCGCGCAAACCACGCGCGCGCCGGCGTCGGCCAGCGTCTTGACGAAGTGGCGGCCCATGCCACTGCTGGCGCCGGTGACCAGCGCGGTGCGGCCCTTCAGTGAAAACAGTTCGTTTGCCTTGCTCATTGCGTGTATCGCTCCTCAGCGTGTTCGGGTCTTGTTGTGGGTTGCGGGCGGGCTCATTCCAGCAGCAGCGCTTCGAGCCGCGCCCTAGTCGTGTCGTCCAGGCCCAGGGCTTCGCGCAGGTAGCGCTCGGCTGAGTCGTGGTGTTGATCAATCGTGCTCAATGCAGCGGCGAGATAGGACGGATGCGCCTGCGTCAGCGCCGCCATCACCTCCGGTGCCACGATGCCGCCGACCTGGAAGGTCAGATCGCGGCGATAGTCGTTGCTCATTGCGTAGTCGGCTTCGATCGTTGCCCGCGGCACGCCGAGCGCGGTCAGCAGCATCGCGGTGGCGAAGCCGGTGCGGTCACGGCCGCTGGTGCAGTGGAAGACCAGCGGCAACGAATCGGTATCGGCGATCAGGCGCAGCAGCCTTGCGAAGATCGCGGACTGCTCGACGACGAAGCGGCGATAGATGTCCTGCACGCGGGTTTCGATTTCGGCCGGGCCAAGGCTGCCGTCGCGCGCGCCAGCCAGCAGTTCCTCGCCGCCATGCGGCATGAAGCCGATCGCATGCGTGGTGACTTCAGGGCCAAGCGCACGGTTCGGCTTGTGCTCGCGTTCAGGCTCGCCGCGCAGATCACAGACCGTACGCAGACCCAGGCTCTGCAGCAGCGCCAGATCCGCCTCGCCGAGTTCGGCCAAGGAGTCCGACCGGAACACCCGGCCCCAGCGCAGGCGGCGACCATCCGCGGTCTCGTAGCCGCCGAGATCGCGGAAGTTCACCGCGCCGCTGAGCGGCAGACGGCGCAGGCCGGGTTCGATGGCAGTCACCGGGTTCAGCCTTTGGCGATCGGTGCCAGCAAGCTGTCGATCGCCGGCACCAGCGCCGGGTTCGGTTCCCAGCCCTGCATCAGCAGCCAGGAGCGGTCGCGCAGCAACTGCTCCTTGGACATCGCCAGCACGGTCTTTTCGACTTCGCTCTGGACCTTGTCCGAACCTTCGGCGTAGACCGCGCGCACGGTATCGGCGGTCGCGGCACGCAGGCTGCGAATGGCGTCGAGAATTTCCGAAGGCTCGGCGCGGGCGCGGTCGAGCACGTCGGCACCGGCGCTGCTGGCGGCAGCCAGTTGCCCGGCGGCAGCCAGACCGCTGGCCTGGGTGGCGAGCGTCTTCGCCGTTGCCAGCAGGCGGGCGAGTTCGTCGCAGTCGTAGCGGTATTCCAGCGGCAGATGCTGGGAGATCAGCATCAAGGTGCCGATGGTCAGCTGGGCCGATTGCATGGCCAGCTGATTGGTTTGATCCATCGCCGGAATCACGTCTTCCATCATCGCTTTGATGACGGTCTGAATCTGCAGCTGTGGGCGCATTTCCATGAGTCTTAAACCCCTTTTTCGATGAGGCCGCGCATCTCGTCCATCAGCATGTAGCCCACGCCGAGCAGCCAGGCGAGCAGGATGTCCTGATGCGATTTGCCGTTCTTGGCGACGCGATAGCTGGTGCCCAGGGTCATCGCGATCATCGAGTAGGCGTTGAACACCTGGTAGTAATGCAGGGCCTTGGCATCGACCTTCAGGCCCGCTGCCTGCTCGTAGGCTTCGAGGAATTCGTTCTCCGGCATCAGGCCGGAAATCAGCACCGTCTTGCCGTCCTCGGTCATCGTCGAGAACGCCTTGCTGGTGCTCCAGGCAAGGTCCTGATGACGATCGCCGATACGGGCCAGCTCCCAGTCCAGCCAGGTGCCGATGGTCAGCGTCGGTTCGTCGAACAGATAGTTGCCGGTGCGGAAGTCGCCGTGGACGATCGACAGCTGATCGACGGCCGGCGCGTGCTTGTGCAACCAGCTCGAAGCCAGCGCCATCAGCGGCACTTCCTCGGCAGCATCTTCGGCCCAGACCCGATCCCACCAGCTGACCGCCCAATGGGCGTTCTCGGTGCCGGTCTGCGGGATGTCGAACGCGGACAGTTCAGCCTTGCGGAAATCGAAGGTATGCAGCTTGGCCATGTCGCGCACGAACTGCGGCGCGAGGGCGTTGCGCACGTCCGGCGGCATCCAGGTGCCAAGGCCTGACACGCCGCTCTTGGCGGTGGAAGGCTTGGTCACGCCGGCAGCGAAGCCGTAGACGATGCCCGGGTAGGGCAGGTGCTCGCCGAGCACGTCGACCCAGAACGCTTCCGGCACCGGCAGCGTGCCCTTCATCGCGTTGACGATCTGGAATTCGCGCAGGCGGCTGGTGGCGTGCAGCGATTCGGCGAGATCGGTGCGCAGCACCATCTTCGTCGTCGTCTGACCGACGCCGGGACGACCCCAGGCCAGCTCGAAGCCCATCTGCAGTTTCGAGGCACCACCGGCCAGCCAGTGTGCATTGCGCACTTCGAAGGGCGACTTCAGGTTCGCGGCGATCAACGCCGTGACGCCTTTCACCAGCGCTTCCAGCGGCAGCTTGGTGAACGGCGCGCCGGCACGCTTTTCCATCTTCCAGGTCAGCGCGCGATCCACTTCGCGCTCGACCACGAATTGTTTGCGCATCGTCGCGATCAGCTGCGGCGAAGGCTTGTCCTTGTCGACCATCTGCATGGGCGGTCTCCTCAGTTTTATTGTTGGAATGATTGTTGTGTGTAGGGCGGGCCGCGCCCGCCAGCACTGTGCGGAAAGTGGGCCGAAGCTGGCGGCCGTGGGCCGCCCTACTTCAGACGGTCAGATGTCCAGACGACTTCATCCAGCGCCGGCCATGCTGGCGAGTCAGCGCCTGCATCGAATTGATTTCGCTCGCCAAGCCATAACCGACTCTTCCGTCGTTCAAGGTCCAGCGGCACTGCGCGACATACAGGTTCGAGGCGACGTAGCAGACCCAGGGCCCGCCGCATTCGGCGGCGCCGTGTGCGGTCCAGACCTTGCCGCGCTTGTCGGTGGCGGTGACTTCCACTGCGTGGATGACGCTGCCCAGGCGATGGGTGACCAGCTTGAGATCGGTCAGTCCGTAAACCTCGCCCTTGTCCATGACATAGCCGTGCGCGAGGCTCTGCTGCTGATCGACTGGCTTGGTCGGGTCCCAGTGATTGATCCACTTGATCGCGAAGTCCGGCCCGAAATGGCAGTGCGACCAGCCCATGGTCGGCACGAAGATTTCGGCGCGGATGCCCCAGCTGTGATCCATCGTCTCGACGCAGTCGATCGGATACTCGACGCCGCGGAACTTGAGCCGGCCTTTGAAGTGACCGGTCAGGTCGAAGTGGCCGCCGTAGCCCGAGCCCATGCCGGCGCCGGCGTGCTGCGCGTCGACGGTGTCCGCGGCCATCGGGCTGTGGTTCTTGTCGTGGATGTCGAAGGGCTCCATCAGGCCCTTGAAGTCGAAGTCGATCTCGGTGTCGTCGTAGCCGCGATAGCTGACCGTGTAGTCGCGAATGCTGTGCGCTTTCACGTGCAGGCCGTTGGCGGTGGTGTACTCGCGCAAGCTCGGCGGGCAGGGCAGGGCCATCTGGGCGTCGAGGTAGAGCGTCTCCACCCGGTTGTCGACCAGCGCGCCGTACAGCGACACATCGCAGGACTGCACGCCGACGCCGCGGCGAGACACCGTGTAGACGATCCCCATGATCTTTTCCTGGGGAATGTAGAAACAGAACCAGTTGGTTTCTGCGTAGCGATGATCCGCGTCGGGCGGATTGTGGAATTCGGTGTCTTGATCGGTGACCACAGCAGCTCCGGAGTTCGATTCGGCCTTGTCGGCAAGGGTTTCTGAGGTTCTCTGGCTCACGCGCGCGGACGTGTCGGGGGCGTGGACCGTGGAGTAAGCTTAGGCGCGGTGATTTCGTGCTTCTTTGTGATTCGTATCGCCGCAGTATCGAAAAAGTGCTCAGCCCGAATGTCCTGGAAACAAGACAAAAATGGCGCTGGACAAGAGCGGCGGTGACCACGATCACGGCCCGGGTGCAAGGAGAGCGACATGGCAGGACTGTCAACACTGCGAGCGGTTGATGCCTTCAGCGCCGGCATACGTCGGCCACCGGTGTTCAGCAATGACGCCGCAGCCTGGGGCGGTCCTTCGGTCTGCGAATGGAAGCTGCCGTGGACCGACGGTTTCGAACTGGCCGAAAACGATGATTTCATCGTCGCCGTTCACAGCGGCGGCTCGCGCAAAGTGCGCGCGTCCTGCAACGGGCCGTGGAGCGAAACCACATCGACGCCGGGGCTGATCAGCGTGATTCCGCCGGGCCGCCGAGTGGAGTACGTGATCGATGGCGCAGTCAGCTTTTCATCGCTGCATGTGCCGCATCGGCTGCTCGACGGACTGGAAAAATCGATGTTCGCGGCGCAGCCGGCGTTCCGTTTCGCGTTCCGCGATGCCTTCGCCAGTGCCTGCATGGACGTGCTGCTGAAGCAGGCGCATGACCTCAGCCGCTGCAATATCCCGTACGTGAATTCGGTGATTCGCGCACTGGTGCTGCACCTCATGGCCTCGTTCCGCAATGAAGAAGCTGCGGGCACGGACGAAGCACTGGTGCTGAAGAATGATTCGAGCCTGAAGCTCGATGCGATGCTGGATTACATCGACGCCAATCTCGCCAGCCATCTGACGCTCGATGGTCTGGCCGAGCGGGCGAAGGTCAGCCGCGCCCATTTCGCGCGGCGCTTCCGGGCCGTGACGGGCTTGGCGCCACATCGCTACATCACCTTGCGCCGCATCGACAAGGCGCGCGAGCTGCTGCGCAATCCGCAACTGGAAATCAACCGGATCGCACTCGATCTGGGCTTCGGCGATCAGTCGCACTTCACCCAGGTGTTTCGCGCTGCGACCGGCACCACGCCGGGGCACTTCCGCCGCAATGCTCTGAGGTCGGGCGGCCCGTGGCCGCCACTGCCCTGCCTGAACGGCGGGCAAGGCCCGCCCTACACCGGCCGAGCGCGTGGCCCGGCCGGCTCAAGGCATCAGAAGATCAGCACCGGCTTGATCACGCCGCCCTTCTCGGCCGCATGCGCGGCTTCGTTGATCTGATCGAACGGGAACTTGCCGATCAGCTTGTCGAACGGGAACTTGCCCGCCTTGTACCAGCCGGCCATGCGCGGAATGAATTCCTGCGGATCGGCATCGCCTTCGACGATGTAGCGCACGGTGATGCCGCGGATCAGCATGCTCATCATGTTCGCCGGCACCGTCGCTTCCGGAGGCGGCACGCCGAGCAAACCGAGCACGCCCTTCGGCAGCAGCGCTTCCACCGCCGCAGCCATCACCGCCGGAATGCCGGTGGTGTCTAGCGCGTAGTTCACGCCGCCGACCAGTTCCTTGATCTTGGCCAGCGTGTCCGGCGTTTCCTTCGGATCGATCACGTGGGTGGCGCCCAGCTCCAGCGCCAGCGCGCGGCGGCCGGCTTGCGGTTCGACGACGATCACCGCCCCGGCATCGACGGCGCGGGCGCCGAGTAGTGCGCTCAGGCCCACCGCACCACCACCGAAGATCGCCAGCGATTCGCCCGGCAGAATGCCGAGCGCGTTGACTGCTGCGCCGGCGCCGGTCTGGATGCCGCAGCCGAGCGGGCCGAGGATGTCCAGCGGCAGCGACTTGTCCATCACCACGGTGTTCAGCTCACGGGCCAGCGCGTAGGTCGCGAACGAGGACTGGCAGAAGAACAGGCCGTTGATCGGCTTGCCATCCTGGGTGATCTGCGCCGAGCCGTCGCTGGCACGCACACCGGCGAGATTGCGGGGGTAGAACGTGTAGCAGTACGCCGGCTGATCCTTGTTGCAGTTCAGGCATTCGCCGCAGGAATCGAAACTGAGGACGACGTGATCGCCGACCTTGACCTTGGTGACGCCGCTGCCAATCGCTTCGACGACGCCCGAACCTTCATGGCCGAGCACGATCGGCATCGGCACCGGGAAGCCCGTGCGGCATGCGGTATCGGTATGGCAGATGCCGGTGCCGACCATCTTGATCAGCACTTCATCGGCGCGCGGGGCGCTGATCTCGACGTTCTCGATCGTCCACGGGGCGCCCACTTCACGAACGATGGCGGCACGCGCCGCAATGTTTGCAGTCATCCGAATCTCCTCTCCTGTTGATTTTTGTCTGACCGCCTGGCGAGGGCCGCTGCTGCGGGGCCGATCACCGGCTGAAGCCAGTTCATTTGGTCGTATGCTAACGTACTATAAACGTGGGTCGACATGCCGGCAGGCAAGTCGAAATCGTGCGCAGACACGAAGAACAGCGAGAAGTGGAGTGGGGAGCATGTTGATGAACGCGAATCACGACAGCTGTCGGCGCGCTCGTTTCCGTTGTCTGCCGATCACCATCGCGTTCAGCCACTTCCCATTTTTCCGGCCGTCAGTGTGACGGCCATCCGCCTGCAGGAGCCAGGACCATGCTGACCGCGCCGATCGATCATCCGCTGAATCTCGCCACCCAGTCCGTACTCACCTACGGCAGCTATCTGGTCACCGCCGTGCTGCTGGTGATCGCCATCGTCATGGGCGTTCGCCAGAAGACGCCGTTTTACGTGCTGCTGATCGTCGGCGCCTTCCTCGGCGCTTTCGCCGAAGCGCTGTACGACACCGGCATGACCCTGTGGTTCTACACGCCTGGCCTGTGGACGACCTTCACCGCCTTCGGCATTCCGCAGCCGGTCTGGGCACACAGCGGCTATGTGGTGCTCTACGCGGGCCCGGCGATGTTCATCTGCGACCGTATCGCTCGCGGCCTGACCGCGTCTGGCCTGTACCTGTGGGCGGCGATCGAACTGGCCTGCTCTTGCGCCTTCGAGATGATCGCCATCAACGGCGACGCTATGTCGTACTGGGGGCCACACGCCTTCCGCATCCTCAACTACCCGCTGGCGATCGGCGTGCTGGAAACCGCGCAGGTGGTCTGCTTCGCGGTGATCGCCGCCGAACTGCGCCGCCGTTCGAGCAGCCACTGGTCGCTGCTCGGCCTGATCGTGCTGTTCCCCTGCACGTTCTATCTCGCCAACTTCGGCGCCGGTGCACCGATGATCATCGCGCTGCATCTGGAAAATCCGTCGGTGCTGATGAGCACGATCTGCTCGGCGATCAGCATCGGCTTCGCGCTGGTGCTGATCTTCGGCGCTTCGAAGCTGCTGCCGGCCGAGCAGGCCGC
>NZ_CAISIQ010000555.1 GCF_903885465.1 uncultured Nevskia sp. | reverse complement strand
TGACCGCGCTCAGCGGTCAGACCGCCAGCTTCCTCGCCGGCGGCGAGTTCCCGTATCCGGTGCCGCAGGGTGGCGGTTCCAACGGTACTGGCGCGATTACCGTGCAGTTCCGCGAGTTCGGTGTGCGTCTCAATCTGACGCCGACCGTGCTATCGAACAGCCGCATCGCGATCAAGGTGGCACCGGAAGTCAGCGACCTCGATTTCACCAATGCGGTGACCATCGGCGGCACCACGATTCCGGGCATCGTCATTCGCCGTACCGATACCACTGTGGAACTGGGCGACGGCGAAACCTTCGTGCTCAGCGGCCTGGTCAGCAACAACCTGTCGACCAATGTCGACAAGGTGCCGTGGCTCGGTGACATCCCGGTGCTCGGTGCGTTCTTCCGCACCACCAATATCACCCGCAACGAGAAGGAGCTGATCATGGTGATCACGCCGCATCTCGTGCGTCCGATTGCCAAGGGTGCGCAGTTGCCGCAACTGCCGGGTGCCTCGACTGATCGCTATCGTCCGAACTTCGCCGAAACGATGTTCCTGGAATCCGGTGATTTCGGTCAGAACGCCGATACCGGGTACAGCAAGTAATTCCGCCGCCTCTCGAAGAAGATCCGAACGACCGTGAAGATGTGCTGCGCATGAAGACGAAAGTGCTGGTCGTCGCCGACGATCCGGAATTTGCATCCTGGCTGCAGGATGCCGAGGACGCCAATCTTGACGTCATCGTGATCCGCGGCCTGGTGCCGACGGAATTGCTGGCCAGTGTCGAAGCGCAGGGTCGCTATGGCCTGCTGTTCTGCGAGTTCACGCCGGCCAACGCGATGATGCGCGCGAGCTTCGTCGAACAGTTTCTCGAGCGTCACTGGCAGGTTCCAGTGGTTGGCCTCGGTGCCAGCGAAGATGCCGAGTGCATGCTCGCTGCGATGCGTGCCGGCGCCCGTGACTACTTCGTGCGTGGCCGGGACGACGCCAAGCTCGGGCCACAGATCGGCCGCCTGCTGAAGCGCACGGCCACAGCATCCGCCGCCGTACCGACCAAGGCTGGACAGATCTTCCTGACCTTGTCCGGCCACCCGCATGAGTCGATCGCCTTCTTCGCCGAGCACCTTGCGCTGGCGGTGATCGAGCGCGCCAATCCCGGTGAGAAAGTGCTGCTGGTCGATCTCGCCACACCGTCCGGTGCGGCGGCGATCTTCCTGAACCTGAATCCTACTTACAACGTGCTCGATGCCGTCAATGACGCGCATCGCTGCGATCAGACGCTGATCGATACCGCGTTCCCGAAGCACGCCAGCGGCCTCTACGTGCTCAGCCTGCCCGAGGATCTGCTCGGCCGGGTCAGCTTCGATGCCGATCAGTTGCTGAAGCTGATGCAGGTGCTGCGTGGCCTGTTCACTTACATGGTGGTGGCTGTCGATGGCCATGCGCCGATCACGGCACTCTCGGGCCTTGTCAGCATGGCGGATCGCAGCCTGCTGCTGTCCGATCAATCGATCCTTAAATCGCGCCACAACAAGTATCTGCTGCGCGCCTTGCGCGCCCAGGACTGCTCGCTGGACCGCACCGCGCTGGTGGTCGACAACTATCGTCGGCGCCTGGGTCTGGAACCACGCAATCTCGCCGAACTGTTCGAGTTGCCGCTGCTGAGTTCCTTGCAGACCGAAAGCTTCAACCGCCTGCTGTCGATGAATTCCGGCGAGCCGCTGTACACGCTCGCCAAGAAGGATCCGTACTGCGCCGGCATGCAGGAACTGGCGGGTCTGCTGCTGTCTGGCGACATGAAGGCCGTGGCAGCGCCACAGGGCTTTCTTGATCGTCTGCTCCGGTAGCCGGTGATGTCGATGGATCAGATCGAGCGGTTCCGGCTGTCGGATCAGTACCAGACGCTGAAGAGCAGCGTCCATCGGCATCTGATCGCCCAGATCGAGGATCGCAAGCTCGACATCTACACCTGGCCGGCCGACAAGGTCGAGCGCTTCGTGGCCGAACAGGTCAAGCGCTATGTGCTCGAGCAACGTCTGCCGGTCAACCAGCGTGAGTCGGAAGCGCTGATCGCCGATTCCCGCAACGAGCTGCTGGGCTTCGGGCCGATCCAGAGCCTGGTCGATGACGACACCGTCAACGACATCGTCGTCAACGGCCCGCACAACGTTTTCATCGAACGGGGCGGCAAGCTCTATTCAGCGCCGGTGCGCTTCAACGACGACAACCATGTCATCCGCGTGATTCAGCGCATCCTGGCGCCGCTCGGTCGCCGGGTCGACGAATCGACGCCGATGGTCGATGCCCGACTGCCGGACGGTTCGCGAGTCAACGCGATCATTCCGCCGATCGCGCTGGACGGGCCCTGCCTGTCAATCCGCAAGTTCAAGAAAGTGCCGCTGACGGCGGAAGACCTCTTGAAGAGCGGCAGCATCACCCAGCCGGAACTCGATTACCTGAAGCGCAAGGTCGAGACGCGGACCAATCTGATCGTCGTCGGCGGCACCGGCTCGGGCAAGACCACATTCCTGAACTTGTTGAGCAGCTGGATTCCGTCCGGTGAGCGCATCGTCACCGTCGAAGATGCCGCCGAACTGCGCCTGCGCCACAACCACGTCGTGCGTCTGGAAACCCGGCCGCCGAATCTTGAAGGCCAGCGAGCGATCAGTGCGCGCGATCTGGTTCGCAATGCCCTGCGCATGCGGCCGGATCGGATCATCGTCGGCGAGGTGCGTAGCGACGAAGTGCTGGACATGCTGCAGGCGATGAACACCGGTCACGATGGCTCGATGACCACGCTGCATGCGAACAATGTTCGCGATGCGATGCACCGCATCGAGTTGCTGGCCGGCTTCGCAGGCTACACCGGCGGCGAAAAAACCCTGCGTGGCCAGATTGCGGCGGCGATCCAGCTGGTCGTCCATGTTTCGCGCCTGTCCAGTGGCCAGCGGCGGGTGATGTCGATCAGCGAACTGCGCGGTCTCGAAGGCAGCGAACTGGTGATGCACAACGTGTTCCGCTACGAACCCGAGTCCGGCATCGTGGTGCCGCAGGAGGCTGCATGAACGCCGGAGTGACCTTGATCGTGCTGGGCGCCGTGCTGCTGCTCGGCGTTGCCGTGTGGTTGTTTTTGCAGGCACGGGACCAGGAGTACCAATCCGACGTCAAGATGCGCCTGCGAGTCAGCGGGGCCGACGAGGCCGCAATCAGTCAGGGCAGCTCAACGATCCGCAATCCCGTGCTGCGCTGGATCTGCCATCTGTTCTGGCGCACCGGTTCGGAAATCCGCCCCGAGGCTGTGGTCCGTCTGCTCCTCGGCGTCGTAGTCGTTACCGTGCTGCTGACGGTGATCGCCGGGCCGTTCATTGTTCTGCCGGCGGTTGGTATCGGCCTGACCCTGGCTTACATGCTGCTGATCCAGCGCGCGGTCTGGCGTCGCATCAAGATCGTCGAACAATTGCCGGCTTATCTGGAAAACGTGATTCGCGTGCTCGCTGCCGGCAATACGCTCGATGAAGCCTTGAATCAGGCGGCGCGCGAAGCCCCCAATCCGAT
>NZ_CAISIQ010000554.1 GCF_903885465.1 uncultured Nevskia sp. | reverse complement strand
GGGCCACAGCCCGAACCGCCGACCAGCAAGGCGCAATATCGGTTGAATGCCAGACCGAGAATGTTGGTATTAGGCAGATCCTTGTCGACACCGGACTCGGTCCAGCGAATCGCACCCAGCGGGTTGTAGCGATGGGTCGCCATCGCCTGCAGGCTGTAGTTGCCGAATTCGGCCTTGAAGCGGATGCCGTAGTTGACGTTCTTGTTGTAACCGCCCTGGTCGTAACGGTCATGCAGCGTGAACTGCGATGGCACCACGTTGTAAGAGGTGTTGACGTTGTTCAGCACCGTCGGGATGAACTGCTGGGCGAAGAAGTCTGCCGAGACCTGATCGGTCACCTGCTGGGTGATGCGGATACCCGGGGCCGAAGCGCGGGAGTCCGCATATTCCTCGACCACCCGATTGAGAATCAGATGGCGGCGAAGATCGAGACCGTTGGCGGTGTCCATGATGCGGAAGAACAGCAGCTGGCCCCAGGCGATGGTCTGATTACCCACGCGCACCGTAGTGTTGCCGCTGTTCCACTGCACGAAGAACGCCGGCAGATCGACCATGTAGTTGCGGCCCGAACGCTCGAAGAAGATCGGGTTCTTGTTGCCTTCCACCTGATAGCCTAGCTTGTCCGGCGTGGTGTGGAACTGGCGCGATTCGCCGCCTTGAATCCCGCCGTTGATGTCGTCGTAGTTGCGATAGTCGAAATCGTTGTAGCCGAGATCGTCCGGATCGTAGACCGCGCGCAGGCGGGTGATCAGCGAGAAGTCGCCCCAGGACAAGGTCGGGGTCAGCTCGAAACGCAGCAGGTGATAGTTCAGCAGCTGGTTCTTCAGCGGCACATAGCGAGTGACGGTGTCGTTGACACCCACCTGATTGCTGACGCCTCGCGTCGGCGGAAGCACACCGATGCCGGAGATCGGAATGATGCCGCCGGGGCCGATCAGCGCATCCGTGGGTTGCAGCGGAACCGCGTAGTTCAGTGCCGGGTTGCCGGGTTCGCGCCGGATCGGCACGCCGTTGGCAAGATCGCCGAACTGGTTGACCTGCTGAACGCGGTCGTCGGTACTGAACGCCACGTCGAAACGAATGAAGCCGTTGTACGAGAAATCGGCACCGAGAAACTTCGAGCCCGCGCCTCCCGCAGCCTGAACGCCACTGCTAGCGAAAGCCGCGATGCCAGCCGCGACCAACGCGCAATCCTTTGCGCTGCAAATCTTCATGTTCATTCCCTTTGTTTTTTAGTGATCACGTACGCGCGCGGCGATCGATCGTCACTGCGCGGTCGATCAGAAGACCGATGTCGAATGCGGCCCGGCGCCGGCGCAGTAGAACAGGCTTCGGAGAGGGGCGTTCGGTATCAGGTCGCTTGGTCGCCGCTCATCGATGTCCTGGCGAGACGATTGGGCCGGCGCAAAGGCTGGGCTATCAGGTTTGCTTTCATCGGCGGTTGAATAGGCCATGATCGATATGCGTGTGGTTCGAGCCTTACTTGGCGGCTGCCGAAGCCCGAACGGGCGCCGCATGCGTATCGAGCCGGAAGTCCTTGCGAATACCCGAGTCAACCAGAGCCGCCGGCGCGAACCTGCGCAGGAACTGCAAACGGCCGGCGAGGCTGCCGGCGGTGTAGCGCAACTTGGGATGAGCGGCGCTGGCGGCCAGCAGAACCACGTCGGCTACCACGGCGGGGTCGTCGCCCTTGGTGATTGCGCCCTGCAGAAACTGATTCAGCGCTGCGCGATTGCCGCGGTACTCGTCGAGCGTGGCATCGGGCTCCATCAGGTTGGCGTCGAACGATGTCTTGGTGAACGCCGGCTCGACGACCGAAACGCGGATGCCTCGGGTGCGCAGTTCGTGGTCGAGCGATTCCGAATAGCCTTCGACGGCATGCTTGGTCGCCGAGTAAAGCGCGCCGTACGGCATCGGCAACAAGCCCAGGATCGAGCCGATATTGACGATGCGGCCGCTGCCCTGCTGGCGCATCTGCGGCAGAACGGCGCGGGTCATTCTGACGATGCCGAAGAAGTTGGTTTCGAAGATCGCATGCGCCTGCTCGATCGAGCTTTCTTCCGCGCCGGCGGGAGCGACCCCGAAACCGGCGTTGTTGACCAGCAGATCGATGCGGCCTTCCCGTCGCAGCAACTCGTTGACGGCGGCGGCAACCGATTCATCGCGGGTCACGTCGAGGGCCAGCATCTCGAACGAAGACGCGTCCTGTTGCCCGCCGCGGCGGCTGGTGCCGTAGACCTTGTAGCCCGCCTGGGCGAGCCGTTCCGCTGTCGCCTTGCCGATGCCGGATGAGGCGCCTGTGACGAGCGCGATGGTTTTCTTGATGGTCATGGCAGTAGCTTCCTGTGAGTAGTGATGCGCGATGCAGTGACAGCGGGTGAATAATTTATGATGATCATCATATTTATCATCAGCTTGAAAGCCGACACGGCTGATGTCGTCCTCAGGGAGCGGTTGGAGCGAAGTGCTTCAGGGTAGAGGCCAGTAGCGCGTCGGACAGTTTGGGATCGTCCACGGCGCGTGCCAGCAGCAAGGTACCGACCATCGAGGACACGATCACCAGCGCCTGTTCGTGCGCCGCGGGTTGGCCCCAATCGGACAACTGGCGAGCCACGACATCGATCATTTCCTTGATCCGGCGCGTGGTCGCGCGCCTTACCTCCGGTGCCTGGCGCGGCATCTCCGAGCCCAGCGCAACCACCGGACAACCTTGCTCCACAGCCTTCAGATGCTCTTGCGAAAGGTAGGCTGACATCATCCGCAGCAAGGCCTGCTCCGGCGGGGCATTGGCAGCGGTGCGCGCCGAGGCGGCGACGGCATCGGCACCGGCACGGTCCGCCGCTTCGGCAAGCATCGCTTCGCGCGAGGCGAAGTGGGCGTAGAAGCCACCGTGGGTCAGGCCCGCTTCTTTCATGATGTCGGCGACGCTGGTGCCGTCGTAGCCGCTGCGCCGGATGGCCCGCGCGGCGGCATCGACGATGCGCTCATGCGTGGCTTCCTTGGATCGGGCGGCGGGCTTCTTCATATGATGATCATCATAGTAAGTTCCGCGCAAAAAACAAGACGCACTGCAGTCACGCCGCAGACCTGCGGATCAACCAGGTCGTCGTCGGCTTCTGCAACCTCTAGTAGTGATGGCTCCAGCCCAAGTACAGGGTCTCGACATGCGGCGTCACCGTTTCGTTGCCGCCGAGGGCTGTGGCCGAGGGGCCGCCATAGGTGCCTTTCAGATAACGCCCGTAAGCGAAATGCAGATCGTTGGACTTGGTGAAGTTCCAGGTGAAGCCGGCCGTGACATTGCGGACCGGATTCGGCGCCAGCACATTGAAGCTCACTGAATTGGTACTGGAATCACGTTGTGGACGCCTGCCGTAGGCGAGCCCCGCGCGCAGGGTCAGCGACGGAAGCACGGCGTAGGCGAGCGCAAACCGATAATTGCTCTGGTTCCGCCAGTTGAAGCCGCTGCCGCCATTGCTACCTAGTGGATTGGTCTGGGGATCGACCAGAGAATTCAGCACGCCGTTACCGAGCGCCCGGATGTGGCCGAAGTTGATGCGCTGAAAATCGAAGCCGACCGTCCATTTCTCCAGCGGCGTCAGCGACAGGCCGACGCTGTAGTTCTCCGGAATATCGAACGAGCCATTGCCGGCCAGCAGTCCGCGGTAGGACTCGAAATTCTGCATGTAGATCCGCGTCGAGTACGCCGCGCCGACATTGAGCCAGGGTAGAAGCTGCCCGTACCAGCCGACGCGAACACCGGCGCCGAGCGCACCTTCATAGCCATTGTTGGTGACCGCATCCGGGTGGCCGGACAGTCCCTGAAATGCCTGCAGACCGTAAGCCTTGAAGCGCTGATAGGCCAGCAGCGGCGCGATGCCGACGCTGTATCCGGGCGCGTACTGCCAGCTGAGCGTGGTGGCGAGGATCAGCTGGCTCAGGTCGATGCCGAGTTGGCCGCAGCCGAGGAAGAAGTTGCCGGGTTGGTTGCCGCACTTGTCGGGTGCCGCATTGTTGCCGGGGACGCCGGTTTCACCGCGGTAATCGGTATTGAGTCCGCCATTGCCGTAGAGCGTCATGCCCCAGGACAGCGCCTCGTTGATGCGCGCGGCATAGCCGACTTCGGGCAGCAGGAAAAACTGGTTCTTGCTGGTGGTCGAGAAATCGTAGGAGGGATCAAGGGAGTCTTCTCGTTCGGCACGCCGATGCGGCATGAACGCCAGCAGCCCGATATCGAGACGATCGTCGACCGCCGACAGCTTGGCCGGATTGGAAGCGCCCGCGAACGCGTCAAGGCCGAAGGCCGTCGAGGTGCCTGCGGATTGCGCGGCCTCGGGCCCATAACCGAGCACGAAGTAGCCGCCGCCCGCGTGTGCCGACATTGAAACACCGAGACCGATCGCCAGCAGCAGGCAAGCGCGTCCCTTCAAGCTCAAGCAATGCATGATTTCTCCCCTGCACCAAAGTGACTTGCGCTAGTCTCGCGGCCCGTTGCGGACCGCTGTCAGCCAGCGCTTATAGGTTTCGTATCGGGACCGGTCCGGCTCCCGCCGTTCGTGCTCAGTGTAGCCAGCGCCTGCGGGCAAGGCTTGACCTCAGGTGCAATCTTTTCCATCGCTTAGCCGTTTGACGATGAACTACGTATCGCCGACTGCTGCTCAGTAACTGCGAAACCTACCAGGCCGCTAACCAGCACCCTTGGCAACACTCAGCAGCTCTGAGACTTCCCATTGATCGTAGGCATGGGTTCCATATTTCACGGCAACCACAGTGCCCTTTTGATCGATCAAGATGTCCGCGGGCAGGCCAACCGGGCCGTTTTCCATTTTCAGGCCCATCTTTCCGAGAAACATCCCTCTGATAGCCGCCCACAACGCCCGGGGATGGAAGCTGGCCCCTATCGAGCGCCCGACGCCGAACTTGGCATAGAACGTCTTCCTCGGATCGGCTACCGCTGCGAAGGCAATGTCGTTCTGGTACTTCCTCATTTCCGATGCCGAAGAATGAAAGAAGATGACTTCGCTTATTCCGGCAGCCTCGATCTGGTCGT
>NZ_CAISIQ010000553.1 GCF_903885465.1 uncultured Nevskia sp. | reverse complement strand
GTGCCGCGCCGCAGGCGACTTGGCGTGATGTGCGGATAGAAAGCAATCAGGTTCGTTTCCGTCAGCCGCTGCGGCTGGATTTCGGCGGCATCGCCAAGGGTTACGCGGTCGATCTCGCGGTCGAGCAACTGCGCGCCGCTGGCATTGCGGAGGCGCAGGTCAACGCCGGTGGCGATCTGCGCGTGTTCGGCCTTGCGCCACAGCGGATCGCACTGCGCGATCCGCGGGCGCCGTTGCAGTGGTCGCAGATCGTCGAGCTCGACGATCAGGCGCTGGCGACCAGCGCGCCGTACTACGCGGCCGGCGCGGCACCCAGCGCGCTGATCGATCCACGCAACGGCAACCCGTATGCCGGTGCCGACAGCATCAGCGTCATCGCGCCGAACTGCCTGGTAGCCGATGCGCTGACCAAGGTCGCGTTGTTCGCAACGCCGTCTCGGCTGGAAGCGCTGCTCGAACAGCATGATGCCCAGTTGTTGATCCAGCGCTGCGCGGACTGAAGCCACCGCCGTAAGCTTCGCGTCCGTATCGAACGCAGGCGAGGACATGGGCACAAGGGTGATCCATCGTGGCGGCTGCCATTGCGGCGCCGTGCAATTTGAAGTCGATGCCCCGGCGCGGGTGCAGGTGCAGTCCTGCAACTGCTCGATGTGGCGGCCCAGCGGCTATCTGCATCTGATCGTGCCGGCGAGCGCCTTCCGGCTGCTGCAGGGTGCTGACCAGCTGACCACGTACACCTTCAACACCGGCGTCGCCAAGCATCTGTTCTGCAAGGTCTGCGGCATCAAATCCTTCTATGTGCCGCGCTCGAACCCGGGCGGTTCCTCGGTGAATCTGAACTGCCTGGAAGCAGGCAGCATCGAATCGGCGGAGATCGAAGCCTTCGATGGCCAGAACTGGGAGCAGCACGGTGCATCGCTGGCGCATCTCAGTCGCTGAGACGGCTGCGAGCGCGGAAATTCTCAGCAGAAAAGAAATTATTGGTGAAACATTTGTAAATGCGATTTGTTTGCATTAACGTCGCGGCAAACAAATCCGGGAAGTACGAGCACCATGCGGCAAGGGATGATGACGGGGACGGCGGCGGCGATCGCCGCGGGATGGCGGCCGTTGTTGCTGCTGGCAGCACTGGGTTTGTCGGCCTGCGATGGCGGTGGCCCCGCAGCCAGCGCAGTACCGCAATTCGAGGATCCGCCGCAGGTCGCGCTTGGCGAACGCCTGTTCCTGGAAACCCGCTTCTCGCAGTTCTACGCGGTCAATTCGCCGGCCAGCGTCAACCAGCCTTTGGCGTCCGGTGATCCGGCCGTTGCCACGCTGGTAACCCCCACCGGCAGCCTGCCGGGCCCGTTCGCTGGCCAGGCGATGAACTGCCGGCAATGCCATCTGGTCGACGAGAAATCCGGCATCGCCGGCGGCGGCAACCGCACCTATTCGGATTTCGCCCGCCGCTCGGTGATCACCGACCGCGGCGACGGCCCGGCGATGACCGTCCGCAACTCGCCGGCGCTGGTCAATTCGACGGTGCCACGCGCCAATGATTTCATCCTCCATTCCGACGGCGAATTCACCAGCGCCACCGAACTCGCCCGCGCCACCCTGACCGGCCGCATGGGCGGCTGGTTGCCGAACGAGACCGCGCAGGCCATTGCCCACGTCGCACGGGTGATCCGCGAGGACGACGGCCTCGGCGCACTGGCCGCCGATGGCGGCGGCAGCTATCGCGCGGCGCTGTCCGGCACCAGCCCCAGCCTTAAGCTGCCGGCGGAATTCCAGCTCAATGTCAGCACCGCCAGCGACGAGCAGATTCTCGACGACGTGGCGCGCCTGATCGCCGCCTATGTCGAAAGCCTGCTGTTCGTGCAGAACGCCAACGGCGTGAACGTCGCTTCACCGTTCGATCTGTTCCTGGCCCGCAACAGTCTGCCCGCCTCGCCGGCCTTCGGCGAAAGCGATCTCGATTACGCCCGCCGCCTACGCGCCCAGCTCGATGCGCTGGCAGCCCCACAGTTCGTCGCCGCCGATCAGCTGCGCCGCTTCCAGTTCCACCTGCAGCCCTTCGCCTTCAACGAGGCCGAACTCCGCGGCCTGCGCGTATTCCTGCGCGAGCCGGCCGATGCGGCGGGTCTCAGCGACGCGGAACGCTCGGCCGGCGGCGTCGGCAATTGCGTGGCCTGCCATGCGCCGCCGCAGTTCAGCGACTTCGGCCTGCACAACACCGGCGTGACGCAGATGGAGTACGACGGCATCCACGGCAGCGGCGCCTTTGCCAGCCTCGCGGTGCCAAGCCTGACGGAACGCGCAGACCCCGCCGTCGCCCGCGCCAGCCTGCCGCACACCACGGTGCATCCCGACTATCAGGGCCGGATGCGGGCGATTCCCGTCGCCAGCGATCCCGGCCGCATCGATCTGGGTGCCTGGAACGTGTTCGCGAACACGGACTTCCCGAACAGCCAGCACGCGCTGCGCAATCTGCTGTGCGGCATTGCCGTCAGCGGTGAAAGCTGTGCGGCGAGCACCGATGAAGCCTTGCTCGCGCGCTCGGTCGCCACCTTCAAGACGCCGAGCCTGCGCGATCTCGGCGACTCCCAGCCGTACATGCACGACGGCCAGTTCGACACCCTGGAAGCCACGGTCAGCTTCTACGCGCAGACCGCGGCGATGGCGCGCGCCGGCAGCTTGCGCAACGCTGATCCGAGGATCGCCAACATCGCCATCAACGCCCAGGACCAGAGCGATCTGGCTGCGTTTCTGCGGGCGCTGAACGAGGACTACAACTGAGACTGCTTCAGGTGCCGAGCGCTGCGATCGCCAGCTCGACACTGACCTTGCCGGCTTTCTCGAACTGCAGTTCCAGCTTCACCGTCTGACCAGCGACCAGCGCCTGGCTCAGGCCGATCAGCATCAGGTGATAGCCGCCGGGCGCCAGTTCCACGGTCTGGCCAGCCGGAATCGCCAGCCCGTCGCTGACGGCACGCATCTGCATCTGGCCATCGGCCATCGACATCTGGTGGATTTCGACGCTGGTCGCGGCTTCGCTGCTGATCGCGATCAGGCGATCGTCCTGGCTACCGCTGTTGACGATGCTCATGAAGCCGACGCCGGTGCCGCCGGCGGTCGGCGTTTCCCGCGAACGCGCCGAGCGGATCAGCAGATCGCCGATCCTGGTTTCGCTGCTCGCTGCAGCTTCGGGCGCCCCCGATGCGACAGGGGCAGCAGGCGGCGGGGCCGGCTTGCAGGCAGCCAGCAGGGCGAAGGAGGACAGCGCGGCGATGCAGCTCAGTCGAAGGTTCATGGTCATGGCGTAGCGGGTTTCAGAAGGGGATCTTCGTTCGGGGTGTCCTGCAGGTAGGCCAGGGTGTTGCGCACCGTTTCCTGGCCCCAGCCGCGGGTGATGAACACCAGCCGCGTGCGGTGATCGTCGCTCGGCCAGGCCGGCAGTTCTTCGGCCGGATGGAGCAGGTTCTGCACGCCGTGCAGCACGGTCGGCTTGTCCTGGCCCTGGATGTTGACGATGCCCTTGAAGCGCAGCAGATCGGCGCCGGTCAGCGAGCGCAGGAAATCCAGCCAGCCGAACAGCTTCCAGGCCGGCACCGGCTCGTCGAGGATCAGGCTGAAGGTCTGGATGTCGTTCCAGTCCGGACCCTCGCCCCAGGGATCGACGCTGTCCGGTGCGCCCGGCGTCACCGGCAGCAGGCGGATCGAATCGGCCTTCAGGATCAGCGGGCTCAAGCTGAAGTCCGCCGACTGCGGCCGCCGCCGGCCGTTGGTGAACAGCCAGTCCGGCTGCGCGGCGCCCTTCTTCGGCACATAGACCTCGGCATCCGGGTTCAGGCCCTTGAGCTGCTCGCGCAGCGCGGTGAGCGCGGCTTCGTCGACCAGATCGCTCTTGGTGATCAGCAGCGCATCGGCGCTGGCGATCTGCTTCTGGGCGATGTCGATTTCCTCGACCGTGGTGCCGGCGTTGGCGGCATCGACCAGGGTCACCACGCTGTCGAGCACGAAGCGCTCGGCCAACTGCGGTGCTCGCAGGATCTGGCTGAGGATCGGCCCCGGTTCAGCCAGGCCCGTGGTTTCGATGATCACTCGCTTCAAGCTGGGAATCTGCTTGCGCTGCGCTTTGGTGAACAGGGTCATCAGCGCTTCGGCGAGCCGGCCGCGCGAGGTGCAGCACATGCAGCCGCCTTCGATCAGCTCGACCTCGTCCGGCTCGGCCTGCTCGACCAGATGATGATCGAGGCCGACATCGCCGTACTCGTTGATCACCACCGCGGTGCCGGTCATCGACGGATGACGAAGCAGGAAATTCAGCAAGGTGGTCTTGCCGGCGCCGAGGAAGCCGGTCAGCAGCACCATCGGAATGCGGGTATCAGCAGGGGTTTGCACGGTGGTCTCTCGTGGCAGCCGGAGGTCGCAGGGGACGAGGATTATCGCCGGTCGCGCCGCGGCCCTGTGCGCGATCGCTTCCGGAATGCCATGAACGTCCGGTAGATGCCCATGTTTTGGGTATTGGCCTGAGCGGCCAGGCGCCCGGACAATAGCGGGCGAAGACATTTCCCAGCATCGCCTCATCTTCAAACCCAGGAGCAACTTATGAACCGACGCGATTTCACCCGAGCCTTTGCCGGCCTGGCGAGCTTCACCGCATTCGCCGGCACGGCCGCCGCGGAAGATCCGCGCAATCTGCGCAGCGATGCGCCGGTCGGCAAGGCCAAGCCGGCGGCAGCAGCGGTCGACCACAGCGCCCATCAAGGCCACGCGGCCGAGGCCAGCGCGCCGGCTGGCCGCTACGCCGCGCTTGCCACGGTGTATGCCGACTGCGCCGCCCGCGCCACCGAATGCATCACTCACTGCCAGAGTGTGCTGGCCACTGGCGACAAGAGCCTTGGCGATTGCCTGAAAACCGCGCTGGCCTGCCAGACCACCTGCACGGCCGTCGCCCAGCTCGCACGCCTGAACTCGGATTTCGCGCCAGCACTGGCCCGCGACACCGTGCCGGTGATGCAAGCCTGCCTCGATACCTGCCGTCCGCACATCGAGCATCACGCGATCTGCAAGGCCTGCTTCGACGCCTGCGAAAGCGCGATCAAGGCCGCCCAGTCCATCTGATTGGCCATCTGATTGGCCATCTGATTGGCGGCGTCAGGGAATGACCAGACGATTCGACCGATGGCGCGGCAGCCTGGCGCTCGCCGGCCTGTTGCTGTGCACGCTCGACGTGCAGGCGATCGAGGTCGGCCATCCGGCGCCCAGCTTCACGGCGACCTTGCTGGACGGCACTCGCTTCGATCTTGCGGCGCATCGTGGCGAAGTCGTGGTCATCAATTTCTGGGCGACCTGGTGCGCGCCCTGTCGCGAAGAAATGCCGGCCTTCGAAGCGCTGCAGCGAACGTATCGCGACCAAGGCCTGGTGATCGTCGCGGTCAGCATGGATGACCCGGAACTGCGCGAACGGGTGCTCAAGCTTGCTCAAGACTTCAGCTACCCGATGGCCATGGCCGGCGACACGAAAGCCGCCGGTTATGGCCGTATCTGGCGGTTGCCGATCAGCTTCGTGATCGATCGTCAGGGCCTGCTCCGCGTCGACGGCGGCATCGGCGAACGCAAGGCCTATGACCTGCATGCGCTGCTGAACGAAGTCGGGCCGCTGCTGCGCGAGCCGCGGCCCGATGCCTCGCGCTAGAAGCCGTAGCTGAGGCCGACGGTCGCCAGGTAATGCGGCGCCAGCTGGTAGCCGGTGTAGTGCTGGTACACCGGCAGCTGCACGAAGCCGTAGGCGTTCAGGGTGCCGGCCAGGGCGCCGGACAAGCCCGGTGATACGTAGACCGCCTGGCTGCCGCTGTTGTCGTAGTCGGCATTGCTGCCGACTTCCTTGCCTTCGACGCGGGCATTGAGCTGCAGCTGCGGCGTCAGCCGACCGAAGCCGACATAGCGCAGCCCGGCGCTGGCGGTGAACTGGCTGCTGGGTCGGAAGCCATCGGCCTTGTTCAGCGCCTGCTTGAGCTGCACTTGCTCGAAGCGATCCCAGTCGCGGCTGATCGCCGCGTAGTTGTAGACGCCGAGGATCAGGTCGGTGGTCCCGGTGCCGTTCTGCAGGCCGCGATCGATGATCTCGCCGTCCGCAGCGAGCGGACCGTCGGTGAAGGTTTTCTGGTGCGAGCCGGTCGGTAGCTTGACGCCGAACT
>NZ_CAISIQ010000552.1 GCF_903885465.1 uncultured Nevskia sp. | reverse complement strand
ATCGTTCGCCTGCCGCGTGCCAGCCGCGAGATCGCCAGCGATCTCGGCAATCTGGCGCTGACCAGCACCCGGCTCAATGCCGATGGCACGCCGATGCTGGTGCCGCTGCGCCAGGTCGCCGATCTGGTGCCGACCACCAGCCCGCAGCAGATCAAGCGCCAGAACCTGCAGCGTCGGGTGTCGATCTATGCGAACGCCGAAGGCCGTCCGGCGGGCGATGTCGGCGAAGACGTCAAGAAGATCATCAACAACTGGCCGCTGCCGCCGGGTTATCGCTGGGATATCGGTGGCCAGCAGGCCGATCAGGACGAGTCCGGCAAGGCGGCGATGGCGGCCCTCGGGCTGGCGGTGATCTTCATTTACCTGATCCTGGCTTCGCAGTTCGGCAGCTTCCTGCAGCCGATCGCGATCATGGTGTCGCTGCCGTTGTCGCTGGCCGGCGTGTTCATCGCGCTGCTGGTCACCGGCACGACCTTGAACATGTTCTCGATCATCGGCTTCATCATGTTGATGGGCCTGGTGACCAAGAACGCGATCCTGCTGGTCGACTTCGCGAACCAGGGGTTGCGCGAGGGCAGGAGCCTGCGCGAAGCGTTGCTACTGGCCGGCCAGGTGCGTCTGCGGCCGATCATCATGACCACCTTGGCGATGATCTTCGGCATGCTGCCAATGGCGATCGGCGCTGGCGCTGGCGGCGAAACCAATGCGGCGATGGGCCGCGCTGTGATCGGCGGCGTGATCACCTCGAGCTTGCTGACCCTGGTCGTGGTGCCGGTGCTGTTCACCTATCTGCAGCGGATCGGCGAACGGGCGACGCGCTGGTTCGGCGCCCCGGAAGATGATGCTCATCCGCCGTCGAAATCGATCGGCGGTGGTGCACCGTTGCCGCAGCCGATGGCTCCGCGCCGGGACGACTGAGAGAAGTAGGGCGGCCCGCGGCCGTCTGACTGCTCGCCTCATCCGGTGTGCGGTACGGCGAGTACGGCCGGCCCTACGCTGAAACGAAAAACGCGACCCGAAGGTCGCGTTTTTTATGCTGCCGATGCGATTTAGGCGAGCGCCTGAATGTGCGCCAGCAAACGGCTCTTGTGGCGAGCAGCCTTGTTCTTGTGGATCAGGCCACGGTTCGCGTAACGATCGAGCACCGGTACCATCGCCGAGTAAGCGGTTTCCGCTTCGCTCTTGGTCTTCGCTTCGATGGCGACGACGACCTTCTTGATGGTGCTGCGGATCATCGAGCGCTGGCTGGCATTGCGCTCGCGGTTCTGTTCGGACTGGCGTGCGCGCTTGCGCGCCTGCGGGGTGTTGGCCAAGGTAAAGCTCCTGAAGCGGTTCGGTGTGACGGGAATTGCGACCTGTCGGCACCTGAAACGGCGACTGACAAAATCGAAGCGCGCTAGTATCTTCGCGGACCCGCTCCCTGTCAACGCACCCGTTCCGGGCGCAGCCTGACGCCAGAACGCTCTGCCAGTCCCGCCAACGCCTCCCGAATGTCCAGAAGCCTGCTCAAATCCAGCGGCGTCGTCAGCCTGCTGACCTTGCTGTCGCGCCTGCTCGGCTTCGTTCGCGAAATCATGCTGGCCACCGCTTTCGGTGCCGGTGCGGCGATGGACGCCTTCCTCGTCGCGTTGATGATCCCGAACTTCGGCCGGCGCATGTTCGCCGAGGGCGCGTTCAGCCAAGCCTTCGTACCGGTGTTCACCGAGGTCAAGACCACCGGCAGCCATGACGAGGCGCGCGACATGGTCGCTGTGGTCATGGGCACGCTCGGCGGTGTGCTGAGCCTCGTCACGGTGATCGGTTGCCTCGGTGCGCCGGTGCTGGTCTGGCTGTTCGCGTCCGGCTTCACCAAGGATCCGGCGCAGGCCGCGCTAGGCACCGAGTTGCTGCGCTGGACCTTCCCTTACCTGATGTTCATCTCGCTGACCTCGATGGCCGGCGGCGTGCTCAACGCCTACGGCAAGTTCGCGGTGCCGGCATTCACGCCGGTGATCCTCAACCTGTGCCTGATCGCCACCGCGTTCATCGATGCCAACTCGGTGCAGGTGCTGGCCTATGCGGTGTTCGTCGCCGGCGTCCTCCAGTTCCTGTTCCAGCTGCCGCTGATGGCGAAGCTGCGCCTGCTGCCGAAACCGCGCTGGGCCTGGGGCGATCTGCGCGTGAAGCGCATTCTCGGCCTGATGATTCCGGTGATGATCGGCTCCTCGGTGGCGCAGATTTCCCTGCTGCTGAACACCAATCTGTCGACCCATATCGGCAATGGTTCTGTCAGCTGGCTGTATTACGCGAACCGGCTGATGGAATTTCCGCTCGGCATCTTTTCGATTGCCGTCGGCACCGCGATCCTGCCGGCGCTGTCGGCCCAGCATGCGAAGAAAACCCCGGAAGCGTTCTCGGCGACCCTGGACTGGAGCCTGCGCGTGATCCTGCTGATCGGCCTGCCGGCCGCGTTCGGCATGATCCTGCTGGCCGGCCCGCTGGTGTCGACGGTCTACGGCCACGGCGCGTTCAGCGCCAACGACGTGCGCATGACTACCTATGCGCTCTGGGCCTACGGCGCCGGTTTCATGGGCTTCTCGTTCGTCAAAGTACTGGTGCCCGGCTTCTACGCGCGGCAGGAAACGCGGATACCGGTGCGCTACGCGATCATCAGCCTGGTGATCGGCATGGCCTTGAGCCTTGGCCTGTTCGCGGCCTCGAAGTTCTATGCGTTTGAAGCGGCTCATGTCGGTCTCGCCGCCTCGACCTCGCTGACCGCCTGCATCAACGGCGGCCTGCTGTTCTGGCGCTTGCGCCGCGACGGCATCTATCGGCCGGACAGCGGCTGGGGCCTGTTCTGGCTGCGCCTGATCATCGCCAACCTGCTGATGGGAGCGGTCGTGTTATGGCTGGCCGGCGATTTGTCGAGCTGGCTCGTGGCCGGCGAATGGGCGCGCGGCGGGCGGATGCTGCTGCTGGTTGCTGCGGCGATTGCGGTGTACTTCGGCGTGCTTGCGGCCAGCGGCCTGAGGGCGAGCCATTTCCGTACCGCCCGCCGCTGATGCGGCCTTTATAATCAGCGTTTTCCGAGCATCGATACGGCTATGGAGCTGATCCGCGGATTGCACAACTTCGCGCCGCGACATCGCGGCAGCGTGGTGTCGATCGGCAATTTCGACGGTCTGCATCGCGGCCACCAGGCCTTGATCGCCCGGCTGCGGACGCTGGCTGTCGAGCATCGGGTGCCGGTCACCGTGGTTTGCTTCGAGCCGATGCCGCGC
Organism: uncultured Nevskia sp.; assembly: GCF_903885465.1. Lineage (GTDB taxonomy): Bacteria > Pseudomonadota > Gammaproteobacteria > Nevskiales > Nevskiaceae > Nevskia. The sequence goes on along the minus strand of NZ_CAISIQ010000552.1, from coordinate 23,885 downwards.
GAGTTTTTCCAGGGCGCGTCGGCACCACCGCGCATCGCCGATCTGCGCGGCAAGCTGCGCGATCTCGCGATGTTCGGCGTCGAGCGCGTTGTGGTGCTGCCATTCGGCGCGCGGCTGGCGGCGATGTCCGCGCAAGCCTTCGTGCAGCAGGTGCTGGTCGATGGCCTTGGCGCGCGCGCGGTGATCGTCGGTGACGACTTCCGTTATGGGAGCAAGCGGGTCGGCGATCTGGCGCTGCTGAAAGCCATCGGCGAAGAAGAAGGCTTCAGCGCCGAAGGTCTCGGCACTGTCGAGCTGGAAGGCGAGCGCTGCAGCTCCACCGTGCTGCGCGCGGCCCTCGCCCAGCCCGATCTCGACAAGGTCGAGCGCCTGCTCGATCGCCGTTACCGCATCGTCGGCCGCGTGCGTCACGGCCTGAAGCTCGGCCGGCAGCTCGGCATGCCGACCGCCAATGTCCATCTGCGCCGGCCGCCGGCTTTGGCGCATGGCGTCTATGCCGTGCGGCTCGCCTGGCCCGGCGCTCCGGAAGGCTTGCCGGGAGTGGCCAGCCTCGGCGTGCGGCCGACCCTGGGCCTGACCGCCTGTCTGCTCGAAACCCATGTCTTCGACCTCAAGCCGGACTTGTACGGCCAGGAAGTGGTCGCCGAATTCCACAAGTTCCTGCGCCCGCAGCTGAAGTTCGACAATCTCGACACGCTTGCCGCCCAGATGCAGGCCGATGGTCTGGCGGCGCGCGCTCATTTTTCTAAAAACTTAATCCCCTCGTGAACGACTCCGTGCAAGACCCGGCCGATGCGCCGGCCATCGACTACAAGCAGACGCTGAATCTGCCGCAGACCGAGTTCCCGATGCAGGCCGGTCTCGCCGTGCGCGAGCCGAAGATGCTCGAGCAGTGGGAAGCCGAAGGCCTGTACGCGCAGATCGATGCCGCCACCGCCAGCCGGCCGGACTACTGGTTCGTCGACGGTCCGCCGTATGCGAATGGCGACATCCACATCGGCCACGCGGTCAACAAGGTGCTCAAGGACATGATCGTCAAGGCCGCGCGCCTCGACGGCTTCTACGCGCCGTTCACGCCGGGCTGGGATTGCCACGGCCTGCCGATCGACCTGCAGGTGGAAAAGAAGTTCGGCAAGGTCGGCGACAAGCTCAACGCCGCCGAATTCCGCGCCGAGTGCCGCAAGTACGCCAACGAACAGATCGCCCGCCAGCGAGTCGATTTCAAGCGCCTCGGCGTGCTTGCCGACTGGGAAAAACCCTATCTGACGATGCAGCCGAAGTTCGAGGCCGAGCAGCTGCGCGTGCTGTCGCGCATCGTCGCCAACGGCCACGTGACGCGCGGCTTCAAGCCGGTGCACTGGTGCCTGGATTGCGGCTCGTCGCTGGCCGAAGCGGAAGTCGAGTACCAGGACAAGACCAGCTTCGCGATCGATGTCGGTTTCACCTCGACCGACTCGAAGACGCTGGCTGCCGTGTTCGGCACAAGCGGCGGGGGGGGGGATGATGGGCCGATCAAGTTCCTGATCTGGACCACGACGCCTTGGACGATCCCGGCCAACAAGGCGATCTCGGTCAATGCCGAACTCGACTACTTGCTGGTCGAGATGGGCGAACACGGCCGCGTGATCGTTGCCGAAGGCCTGCTCGAAGTCTGTGCCAAGCGCTACGGCGTTGCGTCACCCAGCGTGCTGGGTCGCGTGAAGGGCGCGGCACTCGAACGCCAGACCTACGTGCATCCCTTCGATGCCGAAGCTGCTGCCAAGCCGATCCTCTGCGGCGATCACGTCACGCTCGATGCCGGTACTGGTCTCGTTCACACCGCACCGGCCCACGGCGTCGACGATTACAACATCGGCGTCGCCAACAACATCCCGGTCGAAAGTCCGCTGATGGGCACTGGCGTGTATGTCGCCGGCACGCCGGTTGTGGGCGGCCTGTACGTGCGCAAGGTCGATGAGCCGGTCATCAATGCGCTGCGTGAAGCTGCTGCCTTGATCCACGTCACCAAGTTCGATCACAGCTATCCGCATTGCTGGCGCCACAAGACGCCGCTGATCTTCCGCGCCACGCCGCAGTGGTTCATGTCGATGGATGGCAATGGTCTGCGCCAGCGGGCGCTGGCGGCGATCGGCAAGACCGAGTGGATTCCCGGCTGGGGCGAGGACCGCATCCGCGGCATGGTCGGCGAGCGTCCGGACTGGTGCATCTCGCGCCAGCGCACCTGGGGCGTGCCGATGGCGATCCTGGTCGACAAGCGCAATCAGACCCTGCACCCGGATTCCGCGGCGCTGCTCAAGCGCGTCGCCGACGCCGTCGAAGCGAACGGCCTCGAAGCCTGGTTCGGCTCCTCGGTCGGCGACTGGATCAGTAGCGATGCCGAGCATTACGAGAAGTGCCCTGACACGCTCGACGTCTGGTTTGATTCCGGCTCGGTGCATCAGTGCTCGTTCGTCTCGGTGCATCCGGACAAGCTCGATGCCGATGGCCTGGCGCCGCAGGCCGACATGTATCTCGAAGGCTCGGATCAGCATCGCGGCTGGTTCCAGTCGTCCCTGCTCACCTCGGTGGCGATGCGTTCACGCGCACCGTACAAGGCCGTGCTGACCCATGGCTTCACGGTCGACGAGAAGGGCAACAAGATGTCGAAGTCGCTCGGCAATGTTGTCGCCCCGCAGACAGTGACCAAGACGCTCGGTGCCGACGTGCTGCGCCTCTGGGTGTCGGCCAGCGATTATTCGGGCGAGATCGCGATCAGCGACAACCTGCTGAAGCGTATCGCCGACGCCTATCGGCGCATCCGCAATACCGTGCGCTACCTGCTGTCGAACCTGCACGGCTTCGATCCGGCACAGCACTTGGTTGCGCCGGATCGGATGCTGTCGATCGATCGCTGGGCGTTGTCCGAACTGGCGCGCACCCAGGACGAGATCAAGGCGGCGTACGCAGCCAAGCAGTTCCATCAGGTCTACCAGCTGCTGCACAACTACTGCGCGGTGGATCTCGGCAGCCTCTATCTCGACGTGCTGAAGGACCGGCTCTACACCTTGCCGGAAGCCAGTCCGGCACGGCGTTCGGCGCAGACCGTGCTGCTGCACATCGCCGAAGCGATGACCCGCTGGATCGCGCCGATCCTGTCGTTCACGGCCGATGAGATCTGGAAGCTGCTGCCGGGTGATCGTGCGCAGAGCGTGTTCATCCAGACCTGGTATTCGGTGCCGGTGGCGTCCAGCTATTCCGTGGCTGCTGACGACTGGGCGAGCTTGCTCGCCGCTCGCGAAGCCGTGAAGAAGGAACTGGAAACCTTGCGCGCTGCCGGCACCATCGGCTCTGCACTTGATGCCGACGTCGCGATCTACGCCGACGGTCCCGCGCTCGATGCGCTGGCCAAGCTGGGCGACGAACTGCGTTTCTGGTTCATCACCTCGGACGCGTCGGCGCAACCGCTGTCGCTGAAGCCGGCAACGGCCAGTGTCGCCAAGCTCGAGAACGGCCAGACGATCTGGATTGCGGCGACAGCGACCACGGCCGACAAGTGCGGCCGCTGCTGGCATCGCCGTCCCGATGTCGGCTCGCACGCCGCGCATCCGGCGCTGTGCGGACGCTGCATCGAAAACATCGATGGTATCGGCGAGGTTCGCCACCATGTCTGAGCCGCAGGTGAAGCCGGCCTTCGACAATCTGCGCCTGCTGTGGATCTCCGCCTTCGTCATTGCGGTGGATCAGATCAGCAAGTATTTCGTCGGTGAGGCGCTGGTGCTGTACGACTCCATTCCGGTGATCGAGCACTTCAATCTGGTGCGCCTGCACAACACCGGCGCGGCGTTCTCGATGATGAATCAGGCACCGGCGGCGATGTTCATCCTGCTCAGCGCGGCGGTCAGCATCGGCATCCTGTGGTGGATGCGAGTCAACCGTCACGGCCAGCTGCTGAACGCGCTGGCCTTCGTGTTCGTGCTTGGCGGCGCGCTCGGCAACGCCATTGATCGGGCCACGCGCGGTTACGTGCTCGACTTCATCCAGTTCTTCGTCGGCGACTGGCATTTCGCCGCGTTCAATGTCGCCGACATGGCGATCACGCTGGGCGCCGGGCTGATGATTCTCGATCTGCTGGTGCAGGCGCTGAGCCGGACCAAGCCCGACAAGCCGGCTTAGCTGAGGCTCACTTCGCCCAGCACTGCTTGTACATCTGATCGGCGTCGACCGGCGACGTCGCACCGCGCTGGCCGGTGGAATACAGGCACAGCGTGCCGCAGACGAAATCGCCGGCAACCTGCGAGTTCTGCGGTTCGGCGATCAGCACCCAGGAAAACCGGGTCGATGCCGTGGCATTGGTCGAGCAGCGCGAAAACGCACCGGTACCGACGCCCGCCAGGCTGACGCGATAGATGCTGGTGGTGGTGGTGCCGGTGTGCATCTCGCCGGACGAGTCGATGTACAGCGCATCGGCCGGATAACCAAGCAGACTCAGGCGCGAGGCGTAGGTCTTGCGGTCGCCGAACCAGGCTTCCTGCTGCTGCGAAATCTGACTCAGCACGGTCTTGGCAACCACCCGATTGGTGCGCACGGAATACTGCCGGAACGACGGCAGCGCCACCGTCGCCAGAATGGCGACGATGACCACGGCAACCATCAGCTCAATCAGCGAAAAGCCGCGCGTCTGCGACATGAGTGACCGGGGCCTGGGAATCACGGTTTAGAGGACGTCATTGTGCCACCGGACGCTCTTCGTCCTCACGGCGTTCGCGCCAGAATGTGCGATAGATCAGCGGAACGGTCGTACTGAGCGTCTCGGCGTTGATGATCGAGAGCTGTGGCGTCAGCGCTGTCGCTTCGCCAGCGATGCCCGGCGCCTTCGCCAGCGCACTGCGCGGGTAGCCGTCGCCATCGTTGATGAACTGCGTCACCGACGGCCGACCATCGATCAGGTTGATGCCGTACAACCGGCTGCTGCCTTCATTGGGGTTGCAGCTGGTGCCGCCGGCCGCAGGCGGCACGAAGGTCGAAAAGCTCACCGTGCTGCCGATGGTCAGTGGTGCCGAGATCGCTTTCTCGCCGCTGTTCGGCAGTTGCAGACGCCAGCCGTTGGCGGCATTCGCGCCGACGGTGCAAGCCGCGCTGCTGGCGGTGGCGCAAGCCGTGGTGATGTCGGTCAGATTGGTCGGCTTGATCAATCGAGCATCGGCTTCGCTGACGATCACGCCGTTGACACCGGTGGTATCGGTCAGCGACTTGCCGCTGATCGTGTCGCGGTCGCGGATCGTGTACAGCGCGTTGACGGTGCCGGTGTTGAACGGATCTTCGCGATCGCCGCTGCCGATCACCACCGCGTCGAAGCTGCCGCTGGCATCGCGGCCCGGCGCGTAGTCCGGTGCGTGGAAGAAGCGGCGATCGCTGGCATTGGTCAGATCCGCCACGGCGGTGCCGATCGGATGCGCGCGGCCGAGGCTGGCGATCGGGCCGATGGTCCAGGCGCTGCGATCGGTGCCGGGAAAATCGGCGCGCCAGACTCTGCCGCCGGTATCGCCGACGTAGAGACGATCGGTGATGCCGTCGCCATCGGTATCGAGGGCCGAGACATCGGACGCGATGCTGTCCTGCAACAGCGGATGACGGAAGGTCTTCGACGTCGAGTCGTAGGCGGTGATGCTGGTGCTGGCGCTGCGGTTGGCTTTCCAGATCAGCTCGCCGGTCACCGCATCGACGATGAACACGGCATTGCCGCTACTGTCGTCGACGCCGATCTGGGCGGTGACCACGGCATTGCGGCTGTTGTTCAGATCCTTGCCGCTGCGCACACCGCTGGCATTGACGCCGCCGTTGTAGCCGCCGCCGAACAGCAGCACCGGGCGAGTCACTTCGGTGCTGGCCGTGGTGCCGGTGCGATAGCGGATACGGCCGACGACGGGTGCGCCGAAAGTCATCGCCAGTTCGGCGAACTGCGCTGCCGAACCGCTGACCAGGCCGGGTGCCGACGCGGTGGCGCTGTACAGGCCGTCCGGGCCGATCCGCCACATCAGGCTCGGTGAATCCGGGTTGGTGATGTCGAGGCCGTAGTAGTAGCGGCCGCCGCGGCGCAGGCCGAAGAACGCGTAGGCGTGATCGTTGGCATTGCTGGCGTTGATGACGCCATCGCTCGGGCCGCCTTCGGTCAAGGTGCTGCTGGTGCCGCGATCGATGATCAGTACCGACGGCGCGCCGTCGACGCCATAGGGAAACTGCGGCGTGTACTGATCGTCGCGCAGGATCTTCAGGCTGGGCATCGTCGCGCGCGGCATGAACGCCCAGGTCTCCGCACCGCTCGGCGCTGCGACCGTGCCGTTGCGCACGGAATGCAGGAAGCCATCGCTGGAGCCGAACAGCACGCGAACATCCGGTGCGGCTGCGGTATAGCCGCTGCGGGCACCGTAGTTCACCGCCACCGGCCGTGAATGCATCACCGCGCCGAGCAGCCACGGACGGCCGGTGACGCCGGTCAAGCTGGCACCGGTGCCGATCGGACTTGCCGTGGTGCCGACATTGAAGCCGCGGGCATGCAGCAGCAGTCCGCGGCGCAGCGTTTCGTCCGCCGCCGTGGTGCCGGTGACGCCGAGGTCGACCTTCAGTGCATCGCGCACCGTCTGGCTGTCGGCATCGAGCGCGGCCAGCGACGGCACATTGCTGGCGCTGAGATCGTCGTAGAACAACTGGCGCCGACCATCGGCATTGATGCGGCCCGGATTGCCGCCGCCGCCGAACTGGTAGCCGGGGATGTTCTGGCCGGCGCCGCCGAGCTGGGTGTTGCGGCCGTCGGCGCTGGCGGTGCCAAGCTGGCTGCCGTTGGTCCAGACGGTCAGTGCGCTGCTGAGGATGCGGCCATCGCTGGCGATTGCCGCGGTACCGCTGGCATCGCGGAAGGCCAGCACGCCGGCGCTGTTCTTCGCGTACTGCAGGCGTTTGACGTTGCCGGTCCAGCCGGGCTTCTGGCTGGCTTTCGGCTGGAACTGGGCGAAGAAGCTCGGTTCGAGCAAGCCGTTGGCCGAGGTCCGGCTGGTGGCGACCACGGCCGAAACCAGCGAAGCGTCGACGACTAGGGTCGGCTTGAGCAGCGAAGCGAAGGTCTGGCCGAGCCCGAGCAGCCCGAGGCTGTTGGCATAGCCCAGCACCGTGGCGCCGGCATTGGCGAGCGCCGCCGTGCTGGTCAGCAGGTTCTGGATCAGGAAGAACGAATTCAGATTGATGTCGTTGTTGTTTATGTCCTTGAACGAGTTCGGGCTCGTGGTCAGGCGCACGACGTCGCCGAGCGTGATCGACCCGCTGGCCGGAAGGCCGGGCAGATAGGCGCGCAGGGTCGCGTCGGACTCGCCATCGCGGATGTTGTTGGTCAGCATCACGTTGAGCACGTTCGCGGTTCGGCATTCCAGCGCCGGCTTCACGTAGTTGCCGTCGGCCCCTTCGATGGTGGTGTCGCGGGTCAGCAGGGCAGTGAGTCCGTCCCAACGAGCCAGTGGGGCGTTGTAGACATCCTTGCCGCCGAGGTAATGCATCAGCTCGGCATAGGCCTCCTTGCCCTGGTACGGCGGCAGCAGCTGGGTCGGCGTGGTTACGGCCGTGCTCAGGATCGCAGTGACCGAGTTCAGCAGGTTGGTCGGATTCAGGGTGTTGGTCAGCAAGCTGCCGACCTTATTCAGCAAGGTGGTGATCGAGCCCTGATTCACCAGCGGCGTGAAGCCGACCAGCATGTAGGCGCCGTTGCTGCAGCCGGCCGTGGTTCGGCGCACGCCGGGAATCGTCGCAACTTCGGCGAAGCTGCAGGTACTGCCTGGCGAGCCGGTGGCATTGCTGCGATCGGCATGCGACACCATGACCGCGACGTTGGTGTTGATCAGATTGTTGAGGATCGCTTCGAGCAGCGAAATCAGGTTGACCTGCCCGGCGCTCAGGATGCCGCTGAACGTGGTGTTGAGCAGGCCGATGACCGCTCCCGGAAGCTGGCCTACCACCGTCGTCAGCAGCGGGCTGAGCAGGCCCGTGACCAGTTGTCCGACGAAGCCGCTCAGCAGCGGATTGAGAATGGCGCTGAGTGCCGGAAGGCTGAGCAGGAAATTGAGGGTGCCGCAGGTCAGTGTGGAGACGCCGCCGAGTAGCAACTGAAGCACGAGGCCGACCACCGGCAGGGCAACCACAGGTGAGGCGATGCCGAGAATGCCGTAGAGATTGCACAGCGCCTGAGCGCGGGTGGCGTCGGTAGTCCCGGTGCCGAGCAGCAGCGTGCTGAGGAACTGGCTGGGATTGCTGGTGATGCCGGCCAGCAGATCGCTCAGGACCACGCTGCTGGAGATGTTGAGGCAGAGCTGCGGCGCATCCGGATTGTTCGGATTGCTGGTCTGGGTCAGCACGCTGTTGCAGATGCCGAGCAGGTTCAGATCGAGCACGATCACCGTGTACGGCGGCTGCAGCGTGTTGGCGAGCGGGTTGTTGTAAATGTCGATGTCGTCGGCGCGCGAGGGCAGGCCGGCGCAGAGCATCATCAGAGTCACCAGGAACGCCGGGAACCAGCGCCCGGGCTTCATGGACCGGAGTCGTGACAGGTTCATTGGTAGCTCACGCCGGTCGGTTTCGCATGCAGCTTCAGCACGCCTTGCACCACTTCGGCGGCACCGAAGCCATCCACCGAATGGTCGTAGCCGCCGGTGACCGTGAAGCGCGCGTAGTCATAGGAGCGGCCACTGTTGCCGGCGCCGCGTAATGCCGCGGCGCTGAGGAATTCCGGGTCTTCGCGGAGCACCTTGGCGTAGGTCCAGGATTGCAGCGCGGTGTCGCCGGGGGCAGCGAGGCTGGAAGTGCTGCAGGTGAACGGCAGACTGTCCGGTGCCGAGCCACTGCTGCTGGGCACATAGCAGGCGCTGTAGCCGGCGCCGTTGCCGATGGTCAGGTTGCCGTCGTTCTGGGTGACGCCATCAGCTATGGCCTGAGCCGACTGCAGCGCGTTGACCCGGCTTTCCGCGTTCTGCGACAGGCGCAGCTCGGTCTTGCTGCCGCGCATCGCGGCGAGGCCGAGCAGCGTCAGCACGCTGAGGATCAACAGCGCGGTGGCCAGCGCGGCACCGCGCTGCGCATGTCTCATCGAACGTTTCATCGCGTCGCTCCCGCGGTGCTCGCACTGCAGGGGCCGAGATCGCCGACCGGAGTGCGCAATTGCACGGTCGTCGAATAGACCCGGCGGTGGAAGCTGTCGGCCTGCGCCTGGGTGCGCTGGTAGTCGCCGAAGTTGAAAGTCTTGTCGTCGGTGTAACCGCCGTCGATATCGGTGCTGCGCACCAGCAGCCAGATTCTTGCGGTGATCGCGGTCTGGGCCAGCGCATCGGCGTCGGGGTTCGAGGTGTAGGTGTCGACGACGCAGTCGTTGTCGGAATCCAGGCCCCATTCGATCTGCAGGTTCTCGACGCCATCGGCCAGGCATTCCACCGCCATCGAAGCACCGGCGACCTGCTGTAGTTCCATGCGACACAGCGCCGGAATGCCGTCGCCCACCGTCTCGGCATAGCTGCGAATGAAGTAGACGCGTGGCTGGTACTTCCAGAAAGTCACCGGCGCCTGCAGCGGCGCATCGGTACTGGTGGACATCTGGTAGGTCGCGCTATTGCCGTTCTGGATCAGCGAGCCGACCGTGCCGTTGGTCTTCAGATAGAAATTCCCGGCGCGCAATTGCACGCTGGAGCCGCTGCTGATGTCGGCCGTCGCCTGGCCGGCAACGCGTCGGATCGCGACGATGTCGGTATTGGCGACCACCGGCGTGGTCGCGGTGCCCAGGCAGGGAAAGGCCGTGCTGACCGTGGTCGCCGACGTGTGATTGCGGAACTCCACCCGCCGTTGCAGCTTGAAAGCCCACCAAGGTGAAGTGGCATCGGCGCCGCAGTCGTTGGTCGGCTGCGTGCCGATCGCCACCGTGATGTTCGAGGCGCCGTAGATGCCGCCGTAGAAGCCGGCCATGCTCAGATCGCGGGCCAGGCTGTCGAGCGCGAAGCGGGCGCTGTCCTGCATGTGGGCAACGGTTTCGGTCTGCCGGAAGCTGCGGCTGTTCTGGCTGAACACGGCGAGGATCGCCACCAGCACGATCAGGCCGAGAGTGATCGCGATCATCAGCTCGACCAGCGACAGGCCGCGCTGCGTCGTCCGGGCAATCATCGAGCGGCTCATGGCGTGGCCGCCGCGATGCACTGGCCGCTGTGATCATCGATCACCGTGCGCATGACGATGATCCGGCGCAGGCGGGTATCGGTGTCGGTGGTGGTGATGTCGTCATAGGAGGCATTGCCGCTGCCGCAGGCATTGTTGGCCGGATCACTGCTGTCGTTGGGATCGGCCGGCGGCAGCGGCGTGATGCCGCGCCAGGCGATGGCGATGGTGTAGACGCCGCAGGGCGCGTTGCTGTTGGTGATGCAGGCGGTCGGCTCGCTCAGGCCGCCGCTGGCCGTGCCGGCACTGACTTCCACACCGCCGAACAGCGCCCGTGACCACTCGTAGCGATCAAAGGCCACGACCTGCGCCGGCGTGCAGGCCGGTGTGCCGCTGCTGCCGCTGGTGGTGCAGGCGGTACCGGGGGCTGCGGGTGCGTTGGCGAGGCTGATGCCGGCACTGGCATCGGTGAGGTAGTCGGCGCCGCGGCTGGGATTGGCGCGGATCCGTTCGATCAGATCCTGAGCCAGGGCCGCGGCCTGGGTGCGCTGCACGGCGTCGAAGTTGGATTTCTTCGCATAGGCCTGCAGGCCGGCGACGCCGAGCAGACCGACGGCCACCACGAACACAGTGATCATCACCTCGATCAAGGTGAAGCCGCGTGCTGTGCGCTGGCCGGAGGCGGATTGCATCAGACGCTGCAACCGGTGTCGCGGGAGAGCCGGATGCGACCGTTCGGATCGATGCTGACGCGCCTGCCATCGAAGCTGCTGTCGCCGGTCTTGCACAGCCGCAGATTGACCCGCGAGCTGGCGCTGAGCCGGCCGGATGGTTCGAACTGGACGACGCTGGTGGAGGCGGGATCGACGAGGTATTTGAGCGCCCCATCGATCGGCTCGCCGATCGACAGAATGTCTGCCGCTACGGTTGGCTTGCTGCCGGTGGTGTTCGGTGCGCTGTCGCGATAGGTCACCCAGCCGTTGGCCCAGCTCGCGGTGCTGCCGCTGCCGCATTGCGGATAGCTGGCGCTGGTGCCGGCTGCGCGCGGGCACAGGGTGACGGTGTTGTTGCGGCTGATCGCTTCGGCGCGAGCCTGGACCATCGCGCCATAAAGCGCGGCCGCGGCGTCGCCTCGGGCGCCGGACAGAAAGAAGCTGCGCAGCCCGGGACCGGCAAGCGCCATCAGCACCGCGGCGATCGCCACGACGATCATCAGCTCCAGCAAAGTGAAACCCCGTTGTGCGGACATGACCTGAACGGCAGCGGAAAGTCGTCGGACGTTAGCCTGATTCCTGTCGCCCCGGAATTGCGATCCCGCCCCGCCGGACCAGCGGCTTCGGCGCGCGGATGAAGGGCGTACAGCCAATGGTTGCAGCGTTCAGCGCGTCCAGCAATCGCCCCCGATAGCACTGCCTGCAACGGGTAGGCGCCGGCCGGCGGAGTCAATGCTCAGGCTGGCGCAGGCGGCGTCCGCGGCCTGCGCATTGACGGCGGTGGCAATCAGCTTGAACTGGCGTACGGTGGCTGCAGCATCGCGGGTTTCGAGGTTGATCTCGTACAGGCTGCGGCCATCACGCGTCGCCTGTACCTCGCCGCCGGTGGTGATCGCGTAGCGGCTGAGATCGTTCATCGCGGCATTGCTGCCGGCCAGATGAAAATTGAAGTTGGTCGGATAGGCGCCGGTTTTCAGCAGCTCCACTTCCATCTTCGCCGCGAGATCGACCAAGGCCGCGCGGGCCACGGCGCGATGCGTGCGCAGCACCTGACCACGATAGGCGGGCAGGGCAATGGTCGCCAGCAGCGTCAGGATCACCACCGCGATCATCAGTTCGATCAGCGTGAATCCGCGCTCCTGAGCCCTGGAACGCATCAATGCCCCGGCTTGAAGACCCAGCCCGGCAGCACGGTACCGTCCGGGCGGCGATGGCTCTTCTGCACGTGCTCTTCCGGGTTGAGCTTGCCGGGATCGACCTCGAGCAGCAGATCGCCGTCATCGGCCTGGCTGCTCTGGGCGTCGGCAGTCAGCGTGTAACGCAGCGGATCGGGCGTCACCACCAGACTCAGACGATAGAGATCGTCGTCATCGCAGCGATGCGGATCGTCGGTGTAGCCAAGCACGGTCAGGCTGGCGCCCGGCGGCGGGTACCGACCGCTGCGAGCATAGAAACCTTCCATCCGCTGCTGGGCGTCGATCAGGCAGGCGGCGCCGAGATTGCGGGCCGACTTCTGCCGGTAGGACTGGTAGGCCGGCAGCGCGATCGCGGCCAGCACGCCGACGATCGTCACCGCGATCAGCAGTTCGATCAGGGTCATGCCGCGCTGTGAGCAGAAGGTGACGGATTTCATGGATTCCGATGTGTCTGTCGCCAATCGATCTCGCCGGAACGGATACCGCCCGACACCCGTACATCTTGCTGCACCACGCTGCCGCGGGAGGTCTGTACGTTGACCGTGACCACAGACAAACCGCTACCGTCGCTGTCGTCGACATGCAGCGACGGTGCCGAACCAAGCCCCAGGCCGAGATCGAAGATGCCGGCGCTGCTGTCGATCTCGGCGTTGCTGACCGTGACCCGCTGAATCCCGAACGCCGGCCGCTGGGCGCGTGGCGCACCGGTCAGGTAGTTGAACCCGAACAGGCGGCTGTTTCCGTCGCCTGAGCACAGCGATGCCGACGGCGTGTAGCTGCTGGCGAACAGCAGGCCATCGATCAGTGCCGTGCGGTTGATGCTGCGTTCGGCTGCCGTGGTCGGTGACGCGTTCAAGGTGTAACGCCAGCCGCCGGCAGTGGCGACCGTGTCGATCAGCTGCAGTTCGCTGCTTGCGCCGCTGACGCCGGTTACCGCGCCTGACGGCGTGACCACCGCGCTGCTGGTGTCGATCAGATTGGCGAATGCCGGGCTGGCGCTGGCCGGGGCGTTGTCGATCAAGCCGAACAGCGCCTGCTCGGTACTGCTGGTCTTGTCACCCGGTGCCAGGAAACGGCCCGTGCCGGACAAGACCCAGCGGCGGCCGCTGCGATCCTGGGTCAAGGAGGGCGCCGCCAGCAGCGGCCGCCGGGTATCGAGCAGCACCGCTGGCGTGCGCCAGCCGGAGGGATCATTACCTTCGTTGTCGGCAAGCGCGGCCAGATTGAAATCGAGCTTGAACAGCTTGCCGGTCGGTGCCGCCGTACTGCCGCTGGCGATGCCGAAGTACAGGGCATCGGCGCGGAAATTCAGATCCCAGTCGACGGCCACCGGATCGCCGACCAGGCTCAGCGGCGCGCCGGACGCGGGGCCGCTGCCGAGATCGTAGGGGCCGTTATAGATCAGCGTGTCGGCCACCGGGATCGAACTCATCAACAGCCGCTTCAGATCGATGCCGAACAGGAAGCCGTCCTGGTTGCTGGTGGCGCTCGACAGGCTGGTCGGGCCGCTGCCGAACACCAGATACCAGCGGTCCTCGGCGGGTGGTGCGGCGCTGCTGGCATTGCGTCTGGCAAACGCTGCGACGGCCGGGTTCGAGGTGGTGTAGCCGAGCCGGCCGTTGCGATCGCTGTACTCGGCGATCAGCACCGGCGGCTGTTCCGGATCGGTGACGTCGAGCACCACGAAGGCGGAGCGTGTCGTCAGCGTGTTGCTGCTGCCGAGGCCCGCAGCGAAATCGCCGACCGCTGCGCGGTTGCTGCCGCCGGCATCGACATTCGGGATCGTCACCGTCCCGCCACCCAGCCGCATGCCGACCACCAGCAAGGTGCCCCAGCCATTGGGGTGTGTGGCGTCGTCAGCAAAGGCACGGACATCGAAGGCGCGCGGCGAGCCATCCATCGTCCACAGGTGGCCGTAGCGGGGATCGGCCAGCCAGCCCAGTTGCGGCAGTAGATTGAACGGTGCATAGGCCCACAGCTCGCTGCCGAGCGGATGCGCAGTGGCGCTGCTGCTGTCGCTGGGCGTGGGCAGAAACTGCTTGGTCGACACCTGATAGAAGCCGGCATTGAACGCATGCAGCAGGCCATCGTTGGCACCGACATAGACGACGTTGCGCCGACCGCGATAGCGATTGAAGAACGCGGCGTAGGTCCGGTCGCCATAGATCAGGTCATAGGCTTCCGCGGGTGCAGCCACGGTCAGCGGCACCGAGTTGACGATGTCGCCTAGGCGCAGCACTTCGGGCCGGCCGTCGCCATCGTCGTCGACCGTGCGGTTGCGCAAGCTCGCGAACTCTTCGCCGCGTGTGTAGCGGATCAGCTTCTCGGCCGCCGCCGCGCTGCCGACATTGAGCAGGCCGTAGCGGCCGGCGCCGAAGTTGGCCGGGCTCAGTGCCAGTTGCTCACCGGCTTCGGCGCGGCCATCGAGATCGAAGTCCGCGAAGGTGAACAGGTAGCGGCCGTTGGACGCCGGTGCCGAGTAGTCGCGCTGAGTGACCACGTCGCCGACCGCCGACAAGGCCCGGCGCGCGTTCCAGATCGTGCGCAGCGTGCTGAGATCATCGATCACCGTGAACGAGTCCGGCGCCGTGCTCGGGTCCGCCGAGTAGCGGCGGAAGCGGCTCAGGCGCTGTTCGGCGTCGTAGTACAGCTCGACCACCGGATCGCCAGCCTCCGAGTAATCGGCTTCATCGAGCTGGGCGTTGCCGTTGCCGTCCTCGCGCAGGCGGCCGTCACGGTCGACGAACAGCGCCTGCAGGTTGCCGACCCAGACCAGCTTGCGGCCGGCGCTGTCGTTGCGGCTGACGTTGTAGCTGGTCTGGTAGATCGCGCCCGGGCCGGCACCTGAGCCGGACAACACCGCCGCGACGCCACCGCTGCCGCCGCGCCGCAGGATGCTGTTGAACACCGCGCCGAGCCGGTCCTTGAGCCGTGCCGGATTGGTCAGCGCGAAGTAGTTGTCGGGAATGCAATCAGCGCCGCCGGCATCGCTCAAGTTATTCAGATGATCCCAGGCCGTATCGCTGCAAGTCGCGGCGCCGGTGCCGGGTGATGGCAGTGGCGCTGCGGCTCCGGTCGGGTAGTCGTAGCCGCCGTACTTGGCGGCGTAGAACAAGGGCGATTCCAGGACCTTGCCGGGACCGGTGCCCGGCGTGTAGCTCGATACCTTCGGCCGGGACCAGCGCTCGCTCGCATCCTGTGCCTGCGCGGCGGCGAGCAGATTGCCGTTGTCACCGCGCTGGCGGCGGACCAGTCGCTGCACGCCATTGTCGGTCACGGCTCCGGAGATCGTGTAGCCGAGCAGCGCGGTGTCGGCATCGCGGCCGGCGATCAGTTCGACTCTTACCAGCACTTCGTCTTCGCCGATGCTGCGGGCGAGCTGGCCATCGGCCGTGCACAGCGCAGTCGAATCCGAGCCTGCGCAGATGTCCGGTCCGGCCGGCGGCTGCAAGTCCTGCGTGCAAGCGGCGCCGACGCACCAGCTGAGCATCTGCAGCAGATCGCGCTGCTGGCTGCCGCCGTAGCTGGCGTCGTTCCAGGCGATCAGGAAGCTGCCGGCGCGGCCATCGCTGCTCAGCGCGCGGCCGTACTGCTGGCCGGCTGCCGAGCGGATCGCGCCCGGCGTCATGCTGCCGTAGCTGCAGCTGCGCCACTGGCTGTCGTCGAGCGTCGGTGTCGGCAGCGGATTGGCTTCGCAGGACGGCGTGATGCTGAGCCGGCCGGCGGAGGTCGATACCGGAATGGCCGGCAGCGCGCCGTTGAACTGCAGGCCGTAGTTGCGCGCCTTTTGCTGGCCGGCGGAGGTCGGATCGGTCGCGCTGTCCGAGCGCAGATCGCCAGTCCAGGCGCGATGCGCGAGCCCGGCGATCAGATAGCTGCCTTCCTGCGCCGGTGCTGCGGGGCAGATGCCGCGCGCCTGGGACAGCGGGCCAAGTGTCTTCACTGTGCAGCGGTCAGCATTGGTCGCCGGGCTGTTGCCAAGAGGCGTCAGGCCGATGCGGCCGAGCAATATCGGGCCGGCCAGCGATTCGTTGCTGCCGATGGCATCGGTCGCGGTGCCGGCGATCGCACCGCCGAGTGCCGCCACTGGCGGAATCTCGTCGCTGTCGAAGGAATTGCTGCCGCTGGCCAGCATCACCACGCTGCACTCGGCGCAGTGCTCGGTGTGGGCGTAGGCATCTCGCCAGGTGGCGGTCGGCAGGCCGGGCAGGCTGCGGGCGTCGTCACCGGCGAAGGCGGTGGTCGGTGCCGGTTCGCCGGCGATGTAGCGGAGGATCTCCGCGTAGATTTCGGCCAGCGGATTGCCCCAGCCGGTGCAGGTATTGCTGCCGCTGCCCGGGTTATCGAGCACCGGCCCGCTGCCGCCGCGATTGATCGTCTTGCCATCGCAGTCGCTGTAACCGGCGCTGCCATCGGTCGAGCGATAGCGCGCGATGCGCAGGCGATCGATGGTGTTGACGATGCCGGCCGCGCCATCGGCGCCGATGCAGAACTGACCGGTAGCCAGATTGATCTCGTCACCGGCCGCGCAGTTGCCATCGCCGTTACCAATACCATTGCCTACTAGGGGCCCGGCATTGCGCCGCAACTGGCCACCGGAACGCGGCTTCGCATAGCTGCCGGACAGCAGGCCGAACTGCAGCTGGCCGTCCTCACCAAAACGCTGCAGCTGGCCGGCCGGTTTCAGTCCGTTCGGATACTGGCGGCAGTAAGTCTCGCGCTGGCTTGCCGGCGCGGCCGGATCGCAGACTTCGGCACGCATCAGATACTCGCCTTCGCCGAGGCTGGCCGCGGCGCGGGTCGGCTGATCGGCGGAGCCGGATTCCTCGTTCCACAGGCATTCGCGCGTCTCGGCCGCGGCCCACAGCCGGAAGCTGCCGCGCGCCACCCGCAGCTGCGGGGCGGCGGTAGAGGACGCCGAATCGGCATCGCCACCGGCAACGAAGCTGACATTGCAGAACGACAGGCCGGGGGCGCCAGCGTCCTGTGTGAACGGGGTGTAGAGGTTGGCGTCGGCGCCGTCGTAGAACTTCGCCCAAGCGTGGAAATCAGCCGGCACGTAGCTGCGTTCGAGCACCGTCACCGTCGAGCTGTCGGTGCTGCGGCGGCCGCCGTAAAGCGCTGCGCGCAACACATCGAGCCGACTCATGCTCAGCCAGTTCAGGAAGTTGCCGCTCCAGGTGCCGGCTGCGGCAGCGAGGCATTGATGGCGAGATTCGCCGCCGGCCGCTGCCATCGCCTTGAATCGGCCGCCGGCGTAGGCGTAGCACAGAGCCGGGTCGAAATAGCCGAGGTAGTCGAGCGCGTTGCGATAGCCGGTATCGAGCAGGCCGTCACCGTCGAGATCGCTGACATCGTCATAGGCGCGCCGGTAAAGCTGCTCGTCGACAGAAAGGCCAAGCATCACGATCGGCACCGCGCTGGTGCCCGAGGTCAGCGGCTGGGCAACGTAGCTGGCAGCGGTTTCGTTCGACAGGCTGGCCATGCTGACGGCGCCGTCCTGAGCGACGATCGCGCCCGGCAAGCTGGCGACGCCGATCAGGCTTGTCAGCAAAGCCGCGATCCGTAGACGTCGCGCCAGGAGGCTCATCGACCTCTTCATCGGCGTACCACGTAGCGGTAGACGGCGGCAGTGTCGGTGCTCGCTTCGGCACCGTCACCGCGTTCCGTGCCACGGCTGCGGACGTAGAAGAAGGTCTGCCCACCACCGCCGGCAACACCGATACCGGCGCCGCCATAACCAGCCGCCTGGGCCTGGCCGGCACCGCTGGCGGTGCTGGTATACAGGCGCCGTACCGCGACTTCACCGTTGATCTGCACGCCGAGCGTGCTGCGCAGATCGCGGACGTAGACGGCATCGGTATCCATGGTTCGCGGGTCGAACACCAGTTCGCTGTCCGGCTCGATGCACCAGTTATCCGGGCCATTGGCACCGTCGCGATTGTTGATCGTGATCCCGACCGGCAGCGCGGCAGTGAACGCGGCATTGGGCACCTGGCCGCCGATCGACGCCGGCCAGCCGCCGTTGCGGCACAGGCGTTCGATCAAGGAGCCGACCTGGGTGCGCGCCGTTTCAGAAGCTTCGAAAGCTTCGGCACGCAGCGCGCTGTTGCTGCCGGATTTCACTTCCAGCCCGGTGCCACGGATCGCCGCCAGCGCGACCAGGGTCAGCAGCACCAGGAAGACGATCGCCGTCACCAGCGCATAGCCATGGCTCTGGTGCGAACGCAGCGTCATCCGCGCTCCCGATTGCGCAGCTGGATTTCCTTGATCACCAGTCGGCGCTGGAAGCGCGCGGCCGCAGCGCTGTATTTCAGCGGGCAGGCCGAGCTTGCCGGCCCATAGCAGCGATCGGCGGCGATCGGGTATTGCTGCGTATCGGTGTAGCTGTCCAGCTCGTCACCGCGAGCGATGAACGCGACTCGGACGCTCAGCACCTGCTGCCAGTTGCTGATCTCGGCGGCGTTGCGATAGGCGTCGACCTGGCCATCGTCGTCGCTGTCGACGCCGTAGCTGAAGGTCAGCATCTCGATGCCGTCGACCAGTTGCTCGGCCTGCAGGCTGTCGCTCTGCAGGCGCAGCATGTTCAGAGTCGGCACCGGGCCGCGGCCGAAATCGATGTTGCGCAGATAGAACAGCAAGGTCTGGTACTGGTAGCTGAGCACGCCGTCTTCGGCGACACCGGGAATATCGACGCTGATCGCGCGCAGGCGGTCGGCATCGTTGGTGACGTCGAACAGCACCGCGCGCTGGCCGACCTTGGCGCGCAGGTAGTACTTGCCATTGGTCTTCAGCGCATTGCCAGCACCGCTGGCGCCGAGCTCGGCGGTAGTTACATAGGCATCGGGATTGGCGTAGCGCACGGCCAGCACATCACTGCCGGACACGTAGTCGCTGAGGCAGCCGGCCGGCAGGCCGAGCGGTGCCGCCACACCTCCGGCGTAGCCGCGCACGCCGCTCGCGGTATCGAGAATCCAGGCGTTTTCGCAGCCGCCCGGGCCGTTGTAGACCGGCGCGCCGATCAGGCTGACCTGCGCCGGCTCGACGCCGCCCCAGAGATCGGCCAGCCGCAGGTTGCGGCCGAAGTAGTTGGCGGCGATGCGGATGTTCTCCTGCATGCGACTGGCGCTTTCCTGCACCCGATAGCCCTGCTTGGAGTTGATGAACACCTTGGCGATGCCGGCCAGCACCAGCACGCCCAGGGTCAGTGCCACCAGCAGTTCGACCAGCGAAAACCCGGCCGCCCTCGAAGCCGGACTGCGCTTCATGGCACGAAGCCGAGGCGCAGGCAGCGCAACTGGCTGCGGCCGTCGCTGCAATCGGTGCCGGTGGCGCCGCTGCGGGCGGCGTCCCAGTAGATGGTGACGATACGCAGTGCCGTGTCGCCGCAGCCCGCTTCACAGCGCACCGACAGCCGGCCGCCGGGCAGGATCGCCCTCGGCCCGTTCTGCAGGTTGGCGGTGTTGGCATCGGCCGATAGCTGCGCGTAGAGCATCGCCAGATCCCACTGCGCCTGCTGGCGCGGCGAGCAGCGAGCGCCGCTGGCACCGCAGTTGGTGCTGGCACTCGGTGCCGAGGCATCGGCGGCCAGCAGGTAATCGCCAGCGAGCACCGCCTGGCGGTTGGCGCGCATGCGCTCGATCAGCGCCTGGGCCAGGGTCGAGGCCTGGGTGTACTGGTAGGAAATCAGATTGTTGGCCAGTGCCGCCGACTGCAAGCCGGCGATGCCGAGCAGACCGATCGCCAGCACCAGCACGGCGACCATGACTTCGATCAGGGTCAGGCCGGCAACCGCGCGTGGGCTGCCGTGCTTCACAGGTTCGGACAGGCAGTACCGCCGCTGCCTGGCACCAGCGCCGGATTGCAGATTCGTGGCCGGCCACCAGGACTGATCACCACGCGCCGCTCATAGGAAGAATCGCTCTTGGCGACAACCTTGAAGTTGCCGAGCTTCGAGGCACGGCCGAGGCCATCGTAGGCCAGCGTGTTGACGTAACCCGCGGTGCCGCCACTAATCGACGCACAGGTCGACAGCGGCAGTTCGACTTTCAGCAAGGCCTCGGAGGCGTCGCGCCGGCCGTTGCCGTTGTCGTCGAGATACATCAGATAACCGCGATCCCAGCCGATCGTTGCACTGCTCGTGCAGGCGATACCGTCGACGGTCTTGCACAGCGATACGCCACCGTCGCGCTTCAGCGCTTCGCTGCGCGCGGCGAGCAGCACGGTGAGCATGGTATTGGCGCTGGTCACCGTGCAGTTCTGGCGCGCCATCGCGCCGAAGCTGGGCAGGCCGACGGTCACCAGAATCGCGACCACGGTCAGCGTCACCATCAGTTCCAGCAAGGTGAAACCCTTGTTGTGAACCGCTGATTGCATGGGCTGAGCGGATTCCGGCGAGTCGATCCGTCAATTCGGATCGCGACCGCGAATCATAGCCGGGCGCGGCCCCTGATCAATGGCCGCGCCTGCGGAACAGAATTACTGGGGCTGTCTCAGGCCAGCAGCTTGCTCGCCTTGTGCAGGGCCTTGGCCAGCTGTTCCAGATCCTCGCGATTGTTGTAGGCCGCGAGCGAGGCTCGCACCGTTGCCGGCACGCCGAAGCGCGCCATCAGCGGCATCGTGCAGTGATGGCCGGTGCGCACGGCAACGCCGTACTGATCGAGGATGGTGCCGATGTCCTGCGCATGGCCCACGGTCATCACGAAGGACATCACGCCGCCCTTGTTCTTCGCGGTGCCGATCATCCGCAGGCCCGGCACCTCGGCGAGCAGCGCCGTGCCTTCGACCAGCAACGAATGTTCGTGCGCGGCGATTGCATCCAGGCCGACCGAGGCTATCCAGTCCAGCGCCGCTGCGAAACCGACCGCACCCGCCATGTCCGGCGTGCCGGCTTCGAAGCGATACGGCGCTTCGTTCCAGGTACTTTCCTCGAAGCTGACGGTGCGGATCATGTCGCCGCCGCCATGCCAGGGCGGCATCGCATCGAGGAGCTCGCGCTTGGCGACCAGACAGCCGAAGCCCGTCGGGCCATAGGCCTTGTGCGCCGAACAAGTGTAGAAATCTGCGCCCAGCGCCGGGAAATCGATCGCGATGTGAGCGACCGACTGCGCGCCATCGACCAGCACCGGAATACCGCGTGCCTTCGCCGCCGCAATCATCTGCTCGACCGGATTGACGGTGCCGAGCGAATTCGAGACATGAACCACGGCGATGAACTTGGTCCGCTCGTTGAGCAGTGCCATCCAGCCTTCGAGATCGAGCGAGCCGTCATCGAGCACCGGCGCAGCGACGATCTTGGCGCCCTTTTCCTTGGCGACCAGCTGCCAGGGCACGATGTTCGAGTGGTGCTCCATGCCGGTCAGCAGCACTTCGTCACCGGCTTGCAGACGCGGGCGCAGGAAGCTGTAGGCAACCAGGTTGATCGCCTCCGTGGTGCCCCGGGTGAAGACGATTTCCTCGCGAGCCACCTTGAACCACTGCGCGATGCGATCGCGCGCGCCTTCGTAGGCGGTGGTCGCGCGCTCGGCAAGATCGTGCACGGCGCGGTGCACGTTGGAATTCTTGTGGCGGTAGTAATCGTCGATCGCCGCCAGCACGCTTTCCGGCTTCTGCGTCGTCGCCGCATTGTCGAGATAGGCGAGGCGGCCGCCACGCACCGGCTCCGACAGGATCGGGAACTGGGCGCGGATTGCATCGATGTCGAAAGCCAGCGGCGGCTGGCCGGTCATGGGCGCATTCATGCTTCGAAGTCCACGGTCAGTTCGGACGGCAGATGCAGGGCCGATTCGATGCGCGCACGCAGCGCCGGCCATTCGATGCGATCGAGAATTTCCAGCGCGAACGCGCGCAGCAGCATCGCGCGGGCCACTTCCTTGGCGATGCCACGGCTGCGCAGGTAGGCGAGGGCCGCTTCATCAAGCTGGCCGACCGTCGCGCCATGCGCGCACTTGACGTCGTCGGCGTAGATCTCCAGATCCGGCTTGGCGTTGACCTCGGCGCGGCGCGAGAGCAGCAGATTGGCGATGCGCTGCTCGGAATCGGTCTTCTGCGCGCCCGGCTGGACCACAACCTTGCCGTTGAAAACGGCCTTGGTCTTTTCGTCGACAAGACCGCGATAAGTCATCCGGCTGGTGCAATTCGGTGCCGCGTGCACAGCGCGCACGTGGTTGTCGATATGCGAGTTCTTCGCTTGCGCGTACAGACCGGCGACGATGGTTTCGGCACCGGATTCGGCAAGCACGACATCGAGATCGTGGCGGATGAAGCCGCCGCCGAGGTCGACGGTCAGCGCTTCGAACTTCGCATCGCGCGACAGCTTGGCGTCGATCCGTGTCACCAGAGTGCCGCCCGCCGCTTCGTTCTGGATGCGATACAGCGTCAGCTTCGCACCGCGGCCGAGCCGCACATCGAAGAAATGCGTGGCCAGCCGCTCGCCGCCATCACCGCTGAAATCGAGCAGCACGGTCGCTTCGGCCTGATCGCCGAGTTCGATGCGATGACGCTGATGGCTCATTGACGCCTGAGCTTCGGCGCGGCTGATGAACAGCACCTGCAGCGGCTTCTCGAGCTTGGTATTGCGATCGAGGCGCAGCCGCAGGCCGCCGGAGGCGAACGCTGCGTTCAGCGCATCGACGCCGCTCGCCGGTGGCGGCAGTTCGCAGGTGTCGCTATGCCAGCGCGAGGTGCTCGGCGCGTCCTGCACATGGCCGTTGATGTAGACCAGCGCATCGGCGTCCGGCAGCAACGCGATCGGCGAGACCTTGGCAGTCGTGACGTCCGGCTCGTAGTTCTGCTCGGCAAGCCGCGACAGATCGCTGTAGCGCCAGTCTTCCTGATGCTTGTCCGGAAAGCCGGAGGCCAGGAAGCGCGAAAACTGCACGCTGCGTGGCGCGCGTTCGGCGGCGGTCAGCGCGTTGGCGTAGCGCTCGAACTGCGCTGAATAGGTTGCAAGCTCTGACACTTAAGCAGCCTCCAGCCAGCCGTAGCCTTTCTCTTCGAGTTCCTTGGCCAGTTCCGGGCCACCGCTCTTGACGATGCGGCCACGCGCCAGCACATGTACATAGTCCGGCTGCACGTAGTCGAGCAGGCGCTGGTAGTGGGTCACCAGCACGGTCGAGCGCTCCGGGCCGCGCAGCGCGTTGATGCCGTCGGAGACGACCTTCAGCGCATCGATGTCGAGACCGGAATCGGTTTCGTCGAGGATCATCAGGCGCGGCTGCAGCACCAGCATCTGCAGGATCTCGTTACGCTTCTTCTCGCCGCCGGAGAAGCCTTCGTTGACGCCGCGCGAGAGCATCTTCGGATCGATCTTCACCAGCTTGGCGCGATCGCGCACCCAGCTGAGGAAATCGTTCGGCGCGATCTCGGCTTCCCCCTGGTGCTTGCGGCGCGCATTGATCGCGGCCTTGAGCAGGGTCATGTTGCTGACGCCGGGAATCTCGACCGGATACTGGAAGCCGAGAAAGATGCCTTCGCAGGCGCGAACTTCCGGGTCCAGATCGAGCAGGTTCTTGCCATCGAATAACACAGTGCCTTCGGTGACTTCATAGCCTTCACGGCCGGCGATGACGTTCGACAGCGTCGACTTGCCGGAGCCGTTCGGGCCCATGATCGCGTGCACTTCGCCGGGTTTGATCGACAGGTTCAGGCCCTTGAGGATTTCCTTCTCTTCGACGCGGGCGTGGAGGTTGTTGATTTCGAGCATTGATGCTGATTGTCCTGATGATTGGTAATTGCCATCCCTGGCGCGACTTCGAACTACTTGGCTGGCCCCGGCCCGGTCATCCATGACCGGGCGTTCGCCATCCCCGCGAGCAATGCT